>CAYNWQ010000056.1:0-7753 GCA_964400955.1 uncultured Gordonibacter sp.
ATACCGCCGGTACCTCTAGATACACCATTAACCGCGCCTGTCATGACAGCATTAGAGAGACTGCCGCCTGTCATGCTGCCGACAATGCCGCCAGTATAAGATGGACCCGCGTCTACGTTGCCATCAAATGACACATTATCTATAACAGAATTTTCTGCATAGCCTACGATACCGCCAGTCGCGCAATCAGTAGAACCTTTCATGCCTCTCAGATTTCCTGAAGCGCATACATTTTGCACCGTAGCATTTACCGCACGGTTAACGACTGAACCTATTGGAGCCGATACTCCCAAAGAAGTATTGGCATTCGTAACATCTTCTACTACCAAATTTTCTACCGTGCCGCCATCAACACAGCCAAAGATAGAGCATACATAAGAGCTTGCAAGCACCGATGCATGCTTGATGGTAGAGCCATTGCCATCAAACTCACCACGGAAAGCAAGCGTATCAGACGAAGCTCCGCTACCACCAATAGGAGTCCATGTGGTTATCTGAGAGAGATCATAGACTCCCTTTTCGAGTTCAACGGTTACACCAAAGTAATCGTTGCCAGCATTAACGTCGTTGCGGAAGGCAACAAGTTCGTCAAGATTGGTAATCTTTACCACTTTGTTCGTGCAAGTAATGGTAGCTACCTGAGAGGTGGTTTGTGCAGTCTTGAGACGCTCAAAGGTATTAGTTACTACACAGTAATAACTTGCCGTTGCTTTGGTCTCAGGTACATAACTAGCTTCCGTCGCACCCTCTATAGCTGTATCGGCCTCCACATTTGGAGTTGTGCCACTCATCTTGTACCACTGATAGGACAATTCTCCTGCACCCACACCTGACACACTTGCAACAACAGACAACGCCGCTGCCTCACCACCGGTGTAGTAGCCAGCAGATACAGGTTGCGTTGTCACACTAGGTGTAGCCGCAGGGGTAGCTGATGCTACAAATATTTCAGCAATCGAAGATTGTACTGTTGTAGAGCCCGCAGATACCTTGCAGTAGTAATACGTCGTGGATGCAGTCGTTACCGGCGGCGTAAAGGTCTTTGTCGTCGCACCATCAAGTGCCGTAGCACCGTCAACAGATGCTTTGGTATTAGAGTACCACTGATAGCTTGGGTTTTCTACTCCTGTAACTTCGACACTGAGTGCAGTAACCGAAGACGCATTGAGACTATACGAAGCGCTTTGAGGCTGCGTCGTAATAATGGGCAAATTGGCCAATTCTACTCCCTCGATAGAGAGCAGAGGATACGTATCGCCTGCTTTCCATTGCGCAGGACTTTGATCGGCATTAATCGTAGAGACAAAAGTCTTGGCCTTCATGGTCTCATCGGTTTGCTCTGTCGCCGCAGCTAAATCAGTACCCGAAGTTGAACCATTAGTCTCACACGTTCCAGCTAGATAATGCACATTGGTAAAGTTTGCGGCCTTGTTCCTCGACCTGCCAACGATGGGACCAGCGCAAGTTTTATAGCTGCCCGTCGCGCTTACCTTGCCTGCATTGTAGCAATTGGTATAGGTTGATGCTTGGACACTACCGGCGATGCCACCAACACCTGAGCTGTTTGCCGTAACTGTACCGGAAATAGTTCCGCGATTATAACAGTTACTAAACGTATTACCACTATTGTAGGTGATGCCTACAATGCCGCCAGCACCTTGGTTGTATGCATGCTCAGAACCTTCGATGTTGCCATAGTTGCCACAAGACTCAAACACGCATGTACTTCTTGTATAGCCAGCAATACCACCTATGCAGCGAGACTTCGATACGTTTACCTTGCTGATTACATTTTTGAAGGTCGTAGTATAAGCATACGCTGCAACACCAGCAGCATAAGCTGTATAGGAAGAACTTTCGGCCATGCCCGTTACCATGCCAATAACGCTAAAGTCATGCAGATTGGCCTTATATGTCGAACCAAAGAGTGCTAGGTATTCATATCCCTCACTCGTACCAACCACATTAAGACCGCTTATGGTATGTCCGCCGCCATCAAACTCGCCATAGAAATCTTTACTGCCTCCAATAGGAGTCCATACGCGCGTTGTGTCGTCAGAAGCGAGGTCAATGTCATTTGTGAGTTTTACTACCACGCCCGAATAATTCGTACCAGCGTTAACGTTGTCTGACACTTTTTTGAGGTCAGCAGGAGTAGAGATAGTAACCGATGAAGAGACAGACACCGTGGCTACACTCGTAACAGTCGTTGCCGTCTTATCCTCTTCAAAAGTATTAGTTACTACGCAATAATAACTGGTATCACCAGCACTAGCCTGTGGTTGATAGGTCTGCTCTGTCGCCTTAGATATCTTGGTATCAGTGCTCGGATCAGCAGTTTCACCCTTCATTTGATACCATTGGTAAGTCAAGTCTCCGGCACCTTCACCCGACACGCTTGCCGTTACAGACAAGGGAGCTAGCGTATCTCCATAAGCATAGCTTGCGCTAGCGGGTTGTACCGTTATCTGCGGCACAGCCGCAGGTGCGGCTGAGCGCGTACGCGCCTCATACACCGCTGATGTTGCACTTTTCGCACCCGTTGCGTAGGTGTTAGTAACGACACAGTAATAATACGCAGTACCGATCGTTTCGCAAGACGGCGTATATGACGCAGTCGTAGCGTTTGCTATAGCAGTGCCACCTTTAGTTGACGCTGCAGTATTAGAGTACCACTGATAGGTCAAAGTACCACGATAAGCACTTTTTACCTCAGCAGGGATTTGCGCTGAGATAGTAATAGGTGAAAACGCCGTGCCCTGCGATGTCACAAACGAGGTTTCCGCTTGGTCAGTCACTGTTGGCTTTGCAGCCCCATCAACTGCTTGCCATGACAGCACAGGATAAGCTGCGCCTTCTTTCCAAGCAGTGCCGACATCGCCATTCAGTGTGCTCACCATGTCTGCCGAGGCGAGCTCTGCAGACGTTTTCTCAGTAGCACCGTTGTTGTTTTTCCAGGTAAGACCAGACAGTGCATAGGTGTTAGACATATTAACCGTCGGTACATTAGCAGTAGTGCTTGAGACTTTATACACGTGATAAATTGAGCCAATGCCACCCTGATCGCCATCCGGCTCATCTGTCTGTGTCTTAGTCGGGTTTTTAAGTTTCAAATCCCCAGCGTTAAAGCAGTTAGTTATAGTAAGCGTGCCCTTAAGACTTAAAACGCACGTCTCGCTATTCAGGGTATTTGCACCTACCAAACCAGCTGAACCAGGATTATAGTTATCACCAGTCGAACTACTCCCTAGAGCAATACTTACGATAGTGCCTGCATTGTAGGAATTTTCGATAGTGAGATTATTAGCTTCTGAATCGGCAACGGACTGCTCCTTCAGCGCACCAACAAGACCTGCTGCACCATGAGCAGAAATAGTGCCTGTGTTATAGCAACCGCTTATAGTTGAATTTTCAATCTGTCCTACAAGTCCAGCTGACACGTAACCGGCAACTGTCGACCAGCCGCTAAATTTCCAAACACCAGTGACATTGCCTTCATTACCGCAATTTTTCATAGTGATGTTGGCGGCCTCCCTGATAAGACCACCGGTCATTTTTGTTCCTGTACTTGCCTCTACACTGCAACGTGATATAACGCCTTCAAACGTAGAGTTCGTTGCAGAGTTAGTGATACCAGCTCCCTTTGACGAGCCTTCAAGTGTGAGATTTTTCACAGTCGCATTGTCTACGCTCGAGAAAAGGCCACTCGATGCATTCATAGTAATAGTGTGTCCACAGCCATCGAAGATAGCATCTGCAAAGGACTGACTTGTCCACTCTGCAGTAGGAGCATAGGCGGTCAAATCAATGTCGTTATCAAGAGCAATAGTGTAACCAGCGTAGGTCGTTGCATCTCTCAACACATCACTTAACTGTGCCGCAGTTGATACATGTACGGTAGTGGGGAAAGTGATATGCACAAGAGCGCTTGTTGCGCTCGACTCACTATCTTCTTCGGTCTCAGCATAAAGAGAGTTGGTTACCACGCAGTAATACCACGTGTCGCCTGAATGCGAAATAAGCGGCGTAAAGCTAATAACGCCGTCTTCGCCTACCTCGGTTTTCTCAGTGACGGCCTCATCACTTTCGCCGTCTTCTCCTGCCTCGGGATTTGCTACGTTATCGCTAGAAGCAAACCATTGATAGGTAAGCGTACCTGTCACACCCTCTGGAACCGAAGCTTTCACTTGCAGAGCACTCACGCTAGCTGTAGGGCCAGTGTAGCTTGCGTCTGCCATAGCGATGCTTTCGATAGCAGGTGTGCCCGCAGAAACGCCTGCTTCATAGATGCGCATATAAGAAACGTCGCTCTTCGTCGTGGTTGTAATCGTAGGTACTCCGTGCGCATACGTACTTACTGTATAGGTAAGCTTGCAGTAATAGCGGTATTCGCCCGGATCGAGCTCGCGCGTATCAGGCGTATAAGTCTGAGTTGTCGCGCCTTCAATCGCCTCAAAGTCGCCGTCTCCTGATGCACGATACCACTGATATGACAAAGTAGGATTGTCGCTGAGACCATACTTTGTCTTAAAGTTGTTGAGGCTAGTATTTGCTACTTTAACGCTCAAAGCAGTTGCCTTTTGACCCCAAGCATATTGCACAGGAGCATCTGGATCAGTTCCCGCAGGCTGCGTACCCAAGACAGGGCCATCATCGGGGTCAAACGCCGTAACCTTCACGACATTGCTCATGCCTGACGCGTTATACCCAAACTCGGTGCTTGTAGCTGTAGCATAATAATACGCATAACCAGCCTCTTTCGCAATGCGAGTATTGCCGAAAGGATTAAGCATGGTACCTGTGCCGGACAGCACGGCCTTCGAGTCATCAAGAGCAGTGCCTTTATACCACTGATAGGTCATGTCTTGTTCGCCGCTAATACCATTTGCACCAGAGAGAGATGCTAGAACTGTCCATGAAGAAAACGACGTGCCAACAGATATGGCCTTACCCGACGCATCGGTCTTTACGATATAGCCCGCTTGATCGTAGGGCTGTTTGGAAAACAGGAACGTATCCTTAAACAAGCTGGAATCAGTTTCACCATAGCAAAGCTTGTAGTCAGACTCTTGGTTGGCAACACAGGTTGCCTTGTCAGTATAGTAGATGTGTTTGTAGCCATCTATTGGCAGATAGTTCCAAAAGTAACGAGACGCATTACCATATATAGACTGTGCACTCGGTACAGACTTTGACTGATAATACTGAGCACGTTCGGTCACCACATTGTTGCGCGCCGTGAAATAAAAGGCAGTTCCACTCGTTTTATCTGTCTTGCTGTCATTAAAGAATCCAAAAAATACCGGAATGGTCCACTTTGTGCCGGTGATTATCTTTTTGGTGCTTTTGCAGGGCTTATCTTTATCTGCAGTTGTAGAAGTCGCAGAAAAGTTACCGAACATGTAATTTTTGGCGTAAGCGTCAAAGTAGCTGCTAGGATAATACTTCTGCGTTGGCACCTTTGAAGTATCCAAACCAGAAAGATCAAACTCTTCGCAGTTGACAAAACCAGCAAAAAGGTATTGTACACAAGAGAGCTGAACGCCGTCGGCCACGACTACTTTCTTAACCGCGTTTCTCAAGGATTCGTCGTTTTCGCTACCCGATCTCCACGGATAAGCGTTTGCAGTACCCTTACCAACACTATAACTCGACCCAGTACCGATGCCACCATTAGCATTGGTGTTGTAGTCATCGGTTAGGTCGATGGGCTTGTGGGCACTCGTCGTCTGGTGCCAGTCAGACACTACCGTGCCGTAGGCAGTAGGCTCATCTGTTCCTTTCTTGATGACCATGGTTGAGGTACCATCATCATCAGTGCAGACAAATGCATACACGCCGTCTGCTGCATAGGCACTCGTTGTGTCAAGCGAGACGCCAAGCGCCGCGATTGTGAGTGCGCATGCTGCAAGCAGCATAGCAAGCGCACAACGCCAAGCTACGCTGATTGAGCGTGAATCAGAATACCCCCCCCCAGATGTACATATGTCGATTTTCGCCATGTTTACATCCTTCCTTTCGTTTCTCTACTTCTAATACTATGTGTTTGTCAGAATTATTCTTTATTAGAATCATTCAAACCTAGTGAGTATAATCCCCGGCGTAATACAAATGGTGTATTTTGAGTATTCTTCAAATCTCGCACACATAACTGTTATTTTGCTTTTAGCGGCACTCTGAAGTGGGGATATAGGTTTTGGTTTTGGTTTTGGTTTTGGTTTTGGTTTTGGTTTTAGTTTTAGTTTTGGTTTTTGGGGGCATTTTTAGCATGTTTTTGGCAACTTTTGCGTGTCGCTCCTCCTTACATTTATAGCACTTATCACATATAACTCTGCTATTTTCAACCCTTTGCAGGAAGCCTCTTAGCCAACCGATTTGTTTGCACAGTTAGTCAAACGTAGCAAGCGAAGCAAGCTCGAAGTCATTGCTTAACCAACCGATTCATTTGCGCGGCTAGCCAAACCACTTAGAGCGTAGCTGATGTTTTCGCAAAAGAATTAGTATGCGAGGGTGGCGAGCGGGCGCGTTCGTAGTATACTTTGCCCGTTAAACGGACGAAATGAAACGATACACACTATAGACACGAGTGAGGTGGCTCATGGACGCTAACGAAGTAATGAATTTTCTCTTTGGATCATTTGGCGGACTCGGTTGTTTGGTAGGGATTGGCCTTGTGATAAGTCTTATCGCGTGCGTCATTATGGAAAAGCGCACCCGCAAACAATTCGTCGACCGCGGACCGAGACCAGACGATTGGTCGTTTTTTGATGACGAAGACGAAGAGGAGACAAAATAGCTATGGCGAGTGCACAGCAGGCTCCACAAGCGCACGCGAGTGCACAGCAAGCCCCGCAGACACACGCGAATGCACAGCAATCCCCACAAGCACATTTGTATACGCGCGAGGGTGCCTATATCCCACGCATAGCTGCCGTACATGATTTATGCGGCTACGGGAAATGCTCACTCGGTGTGGCGATACCGGTGCTTTCTGCTGCGGGATGCGATGTGTGCCCGGTGCCGACGGGACTTTTTTCGAGTCATACCGCTTTTCCTGGCTGGTATATGCATGACACGACCGATATCTTAAGCGACTACCTCGCTGCTTGGCAAAAAATAGGTGTCGACATTGACGCTATCTATAGCGGCTTTTTAGGAGCACCCGAGCAAGTCGAGCGCATACGTGACCTCTATGCGACCTACCCTGATGCCCTGCGCGTAGTTGACCCCGTTATGGCTGACCACGGCAAGGTGTATCCCACCTACACGCCTGAACTCTGCGAAGCGATGGCAGAGCTTGCCGCAGGTGCTGATATACTCACACCAAACCTCACGGAGGCTGCTATCATCCTAGGCGAACCCATAGGAGATGCGTGGGCAGGCAGCGACATCACTGATGCAGAAGCCGCTCGCATGATAGAAGCACTAATCGCGCGCGGTGCCAAACACGTAGTACTCAAAGGTATACAACGCACTGGTGAGAGCATCATTCGCAATTTTGTAGGTGGCATCGACATGGACGTCGTAGAGATACATAACGACTACCTGCCCTACATGCTGCATGGCACAGGAGACGTGTACGCGTCTTGTTTACTCGCAGCGATTATGGCAGGCAAAAGCCTCGTAGAAGCCGTAGAGTTTGCGGGAGACTTTGTGCACGACGCCATGCTCGTGAGCGCCGAGCAACCGCACTACGTTGACCGCGGCGTCAGCTTTGAGCCGCTCCTTGGCAAAGTGGCTCATTTATTGGACT
>CAYNWQ010000057.1:0-7750 GCA_964400955.1 uncultured Gordonibacter sp.
AGATCTACGGCGAAACACACCGCGCACACGCAAGATCTACGGCGAAACACACCGCACGCAACACGCAGGATCTACGGCGAAACACTCCGCACGCACGCCACGCTTCAATGTTTCACGTGAAACATTGAAGCGTACTACAAGATACGACATCTAAAGTGTTTCACGTGAAACAATCCGGCGTCCCTCTAGGGAGCCGGATTTTCTTTTCCCTGCGAATCGTTTATATTATGATTGAATGTGAATAATATAAAATCCTATAATTAACAGGGGAAACATTTAATCAATGAATATTTCATGAATAAATGTGAATTTATGAAGCATTCTCTTGCACTTCGATTTTGCACGCGTATATTGGGCACCATAAACAAATCCCTCCAAGGAAAGAAGATTATCATGACAGAAGAAACAAAGACATTGTCTCAACTAAAAAAGGCAAGCAAGCTTACTCGTCTCGCGTTTCACAAAAACGGTCCTAAGAGCTTTAAGCGCGGGCAGGGTGCTTTGCTTAACGTTTTGCTTGAGCATGACGGCGAAACACAGCGCGAGTTGGTAGGTGTGTTGGGCGTTAATCGCGGTGAGCTTAAAGGTATCGTCAAAAAAGCAGCACGCAATGGGTATGTGACGATAGGTGAGGTTGATGAGGTGCGTACCTACACCATACACCTTACTGAGACCGGCCGTACTCTCGCTGAAAAGCGCGACGCTGCAAACGACAGAGCGGCTGCAGATATCTTGGCGTGCCTTAACGCAGAAGAGCGCGCTGAACTCGATACTATCACTGAGAAAATCATTCTTTCGATGAAAGAAAAAGGCATCAGTGGTAAACATAAGGGTCGCAAAAGCGCTTGCTACTGTGCACACGCTTAAAAAACGCTTTTAGAGTTCGTTTAAGACTCTCGCGCTGTTTTGGTCTCGCCTGGGAAAGGTAGGGGAGACCAAAGAGCGTAATTCCCTTCCAAAAAGCCGTCGCACCTACGTTTCGTGCGGCGGCTTTTTGCTTATCCGCTATGTAGTGGCACGTATTGCAGTGTTAAGCATGTAATACTGCAGATTTTGCAGCGGCTGCGTGAGCCTGCGAGTTTACTCGCTACGCAGCGCTTCTACCGGGTCTTTGCGGCTTGCTGCACTTGAGGGGATGAGACCTGCCAAAAACGTGAGAAGTACACTGATGACCACAAGTACCACGCCGGCATTCCAGGGCAAGAGTGCGACATTTTTCACGTCAAAGAGGGTATAGACCAAAGCGTTAACTGGTATGCAGACAAGTGCGGTGACGCCGATGCCTAGAAGGCCTGCAACGAGACCCTCTATGATGGTTTCGGCGTTAAAAACTTGACCAATGTTACGCTTGCTCGCACCAATCGCGCGCAAAATACCAATCTCTTTTTTGCGCTCAAGCACACTGATGTAGGTTATAACGCCTATCATGATGGAGCTTACGACGAGAGATATCGCGACGAAGGCTATAAGCACATAGCTAATCATGTTGACGATATCGGTCACCGAAGACATGAGCACACCCACAAAGTCAGTATAAGAAATCACCTTGTCATCTGCGCCGTCGTCTTTCATTTGTTGATTGTAGTTGTCGAGAATCTCGATGACGTGCTCTTTGCTTTCGAAATCTTTTGGATAGATGGAGATACCAGCAGGTTTGTCGAAGTCAGCATACCCGAGTTTTTTCAAGTTGTTATCATAAGACGTCTCTTCGGTAGAAAGTAGAGACATCATGAGCTCGCTCATATCTTCCTCAGACATGTTCATCTGGAAAGCGTTTTTAAAAGCGTCCTCGTCGATATGCATTGCAGAAGCCATGGTCGTCGCCATTTCATTCATGGCGTTTTGCAGCGCTGTAGTCATCTGTGTTTGCAGCTCTTGGGCAAGCGCGCTCATGTAGGTGCTTAAAGTGGTTTGCACGTAGCTTTGCACGGCGAGAGCAAGCTCACTTTCTGTCGTATTGCTTGACAGTGCGCTTGCCATGCCTGCAGAGATTTGTGCTCCTACGTCAGGTGTCGCCATCCAACTTTCAGGCGAGAGGGGGGAGTAGTCGGGGTTTGCTATGGTGGGTGAACTCTCGGGGTTTGTTGGGTCGTAGTCGGGGTTGGTTATAAGGGGAGGGGTGCTCACAGCGTAGTCTTGTAGATAAGTCATATAGCCTTGCATAAGACCAGACATGAGCGAAGCGATAGCCTCGGTGTCAATCGTGCTCTTGCCTGCTTGTGCGCCCATGCTACTCATGTCCATCTCTGGCATCTCAGACATATTCAAAAGCGAGCTGTCCAAATTGAGTGCGTTTGACATGTCGAGTGAAAGCGCATCTTCATCTATTGTGATGGCTGCTTGTAGGGCGTCTCCGTCTATCGTAAAAAGCGAGTCAAAAGAAAAACCGTTGCTCGTGTCGTCTTCTTCTTCGGTAAAAGATTTGCCGCTAAACACATTTGTGTCAGGGTTTGCGAGCTGATCTTTTACGATTTGCGAGTTTGCAGCATAGTCGATGATGTGCTCGGTAAGCGATGAGGGATAGTAGATGCCCGCCGAAAGCATGGTGGCCTCTGCGTCTTTTGAGGGCCCCACAATGCCAACGATAGTGATATCTTCGCCGTTTTCCACCAAATCTCGCAGGTAATCATCATTGTCGGATTTGTCGGTCCAGACACCGTATTCCTCGTCGTAGGCGTAGTAATCGCTTGCGTTAACGAGTTTAAAGGTGGTGCCTAAGATGTCATTGTAGTCATATGAGTGGATATCTGTGGGAGTGTCGACGTCTTCTTCGGCGGCAAACTGTTTGACCATCTCGTCAAGTTCGGCGCAATCACGCAGCCCGAGCGTGTATTGCATAAAGTCGCTGATGCGACCGCCTTGTGTCAAAACAAGTACGCACTCGTTGTAGTTTTCGGGCCACCTACCGGCGCGCACGTCGTACTGGCCTTCATAGAGCTCTTTGCTTTGCGGCAGCTCATAAAACACATCGGTACTCATGGTCATAGACATAAGGCTGTTAGAGCTATTTGTCGAGCCGAGCCCGAGAGATGAAAGAGATTTGTCGGGGTTTACCTGGCGCAGTGTCTCAGTGTTGCTCGAATAAAGCTGAGGTGTGGCGTTATAGGTGTACTCGATGGAGTTGACATAGTTTTCGATGCCGCTATTTTCGTGGTCGAAATAGTTTTTGAGCGAGGCGAGGTCGTTTGAACCGATGCTTGCAAACATGCTCGTTATCATTTTGCTGACGCCAACCTTGGTGTCGCCTTCGGTGGAGGTGTTGAGTGCGTTTGTGCTGGTGTTGGTGGCCTCGCCGTTGCCGCCCGTACTTGCACCTCTGCTCGCGTTGTCGCCTGTGCTCGCATCCCCACTCGTCGCGTCTTCGTCAGAAGTATTGGTGTCGGTTGCACCTAACATGAGCGACGTCATGTCAAAGCCCGTGCTTTGTATCTCGAGCGGGTATTGTGAGAGCGTCTCTTCCTCGACGTTTTTGATGTAGTTATTGACACCGTTTGCGAGTGCTAATATCGAGGCGATGCCGATTATGCCGATAGAACCGGCAAAAGCCGTCATGATGGTGCGGCCTTTTTTTGTCATGAGGTTGTTGAAAGAAAGAGAAAGTGCCGTTAAAAAAGACATCGAAGTTTTGCGCGCGGGTTTTGCTTGGCAATGCATCGCTTCTTCTGCGGCGCTAACCGGGTCGCTATCAGAGGATATAACGCCGTCTGATACGCGCACGATGCGGGTGGCGTATTGCTTGGCGAGTTCGGGGTTGTGTGTTACCATAACCACGAGTCGATCTTTGGCGATCTCTGTCAGCAAGTCCATGATTTGCACGCTTGTTTTTGAGTCGAGTGCACCAGTTGGTTCATCGGCAAGTAAGATTTCAGGGTCATTTATGAGCGCGCGTGCGATGGCGACACGCTGCATCTGTCCGCCAGAAAGTTGGCTTGGTTTTTTGTTGATGTGGTCTTTAAGGCCTACGCGCTCAAGAGCTTTTTTCGCGCGCGCGTGGCGCTCTTTGCGAGAAACTCCAGAAAGCGTTAAGGCGAGCTCGACGTTGGCAAGTACGGTTTGGTGAGGGATAAGATTGTAGCTTTGGAAAACGAAACCTACGCGGTTGTTGCGATAGGCGTCCCAGTCGCGGTCTTTGTAACGTTTGGTTGATACACCATCAATGACGAGGTCGCCCGAGTCGTAGTGGTCTAGGCCGCCTACGATATTGAGCATGGTGGTTTTCCCCGAGCCGGATGGGCCGAGTACCGCTACAAATTCGTTGTCACGAAAAGTGACTGTGACGTCGTTTAGAGCTGTCTGGGTAAAGTTTTCTGTAACGTATGTTTTGCAAATGTGCTGTAGTTGAAGCATGCAGTTTTGCCTTTCTTTTGCTTGAGTGACTATTTTAGGGTTTTTGTCGAAAAGGCAACTTGCCTGCGCGCGAAACTACACACGATGTTACTAATTTGTCAAATGCTGCACGTTTCGTAAGAGGGTGTGTGTATACACAGGTTCGTAATGTAAAGGTGGAGGATACTGCGACATTTGCAATTTCATTCTGAGCCACCTGTTTCAAATTTCGAATAATAGGTAGCTTTCTCATTGACAAAACCCGGCGGGGTACCCTGTTTAGTGCAATAGGGGTCCTGATCAATCTTTTCCAACCGGCTGCGCGCAGATGGTGTTTTACGTTACCGAGCCGTCGTGAACTAGCGTGAATGCATGTGAACTAGCGTGAATGTATGTGAACTGTCGTGAACACTTGTGAATCGCCTTGAAGAAAGCTGAAGATTAAATGTAGTATATTCCGTATTGAATTCAGTATTAAATTTCGTATTAAACGATGTACAATATCCACAAATTAAAAGATAACAAAGGAGTTTTTCGTGGAAACGTTAGCGCCACTTCCTATCATTCGTCCTATTACAGACATGCGTACCAGTTTAAACGATGTGTGCAAGCAAGCGACAGAAACACAAGAGCCGGTAGTGCTCACAAAAAACGGAGCTGCTTGCTATGTGCTTCTAGATAGTGATGCCTACAATGCTGCCGAAAGACGCAATCGAGTGTATTTGGCATTACGCGAAGCAGAAATCGAGGAGAAATACCGTCCCGAGGCTATCACAGAAAAAGAATCAAATGCCAAGATGAGTGAGATTTTTAAGCTGTGGGGACTAGATTATGCTTGAGGTGGTTTGGCGCCCGCGTGCACATCTCGATAGGGAATCCATTGTGCTTTTCTTAGGGTATGAGTGTTCTTCTCCACAAGCAGCTCTTGATGTTATTCGACGTATTGATGCAGCTATTGAGCGAGTGCGAGTATTTCCGGACAGCGGAGGACACTTTAGCATGGACGGCCTGCAAAACCGCGAATACCGAACCGTGCATGCCAATCCTTACACGGTCTACTATCGATTCGATGAGAAAACGCTTACAGTTTATCGCGTCTTGCACCAGCGGCGAGATATCGATACTTTTGAACTTAGCGATTTTTTGCCAGAAAAATAGCGCGGGAGGCTCAGTCAATGCAAATTATGCAAGCAAAGCGTTAGGCTTCTGGGCTTATCGATAAGTGCTTAGGTCTCGATACTGGCAACACTCTCTGAAGACTTCAGGGGGTGTTTGCTTCGAGCTTTATTTAGTGCGATGTGCTTAGCTGTCGAGGCGGGAGCCGCCCGTCGAGGAACTTGTGTAATTTGGTAATAATTCCGTATGTCTTTGTGCCAAAACCATTTTAAAAAACTAGAATGCATTGTCTTGGAATCAGTATATTAATTTTCTTGAACATAGTGACAAAAGTAGAAATATTTAGATATTAATACTTGCAAAAAAGTGATTGGGGGTACACTTCAATGAAGCGTCACGTGCCGATGAAAGAAGGTAGGAAGCTGTGCGTAAATATCTGCTCGGGGAGGGGCGTTCTTAGCAGCCTTCTCGCACTTACTCTAGCGTTTGGACTTTTCCCGTCTACGAGCGCATATGCCGCTCATGATACCTCTAGCACAGCCGGGCTTACTTTTGGCTCGTCGATAGATACCCAAGCGACTGACTCGCTCGCTGGTGGCCAGGCTGCAGCTGACTCGCTCGCTGGTGGCCAAGCGACGACCGACTTATCTGCGAGTGCTCGAGTAACAAAGCTCACTCGCATCGACCACGATGTGACGTGGACAGAACAAGATCTTTCCGGCGACTATGAACTCGTCGGCAATCCAACCATTACCGTTACTGGCGTACAGTGGGTGCTTGAAGATGTGCATATATACGGCACCGGCACGATAAAGCGCGACGCAAATTATATAAGTTCAAAAGATCACAAAGGCAATGTCTTTCGCATGGGAGACTGCGAGCAAGATCCAAATCGTTATAAGTCGTGCAGTTTAACTATAGATGGCGATATCGTACTCGACGGAAACTGCAGTGCAACCGGCGCTCTCTACCGTGCTTTTATCAATATCACCCCTCCAAGTCTCACTTATACGCTCAATATCGGCGGAAATGTCAAGCTGATAAACTCAAGCGTAGATCAAGGCTACGAAGGCGCTGCTATCTGGGTGGGGTCTGAACAGACAAGTACTTCTTCAAAATGGGGCAATTCGGTCATTAACATTTATGATAATGCCCAAATTACCGACAACCACGGATGTGCCATCTATTATGAAGAAGGTGCTCGTGGCACAGCCACACTTACCGTATCGGATAATGCCTCAATATCAAATAACGAGGGCGGAGGCATCTTTGGCTTTACGTCTATCACAATAAAAGATAGTGCAAAGATACAAAATAATACGGTAAGCCAGACAACTGGCGGCGGTTGGGGTATTTGTCAAGAGGCAAATATCACCACGTCAAAAGTAAACGTTTGCGACAACGCAAAGATTTCCGGCAATGCTGCAGGGGGACTCGTGCTTTCTGGCAGCGCGCTGACGGTGTCTGACAACGCAGTCATCTCGGAAAACACCGCTCAAAATGGCGGCGGTATTTATGCCGAAAATACTTCAATCGTACTAAAGGATGCAGCAACTATAAGCGCAAATAAGGCAACTGCATCAGGTGGTGGTATCTATAAGACAGGGACGGGGTCGCTGCAGATACTCGCTGACTCAACTGGTACTACTACTACAAGTGCACCTGACAATGATGTTAGCCTAGATAGCGGAGTGCTCATTACAAATAACGTTGCGTCTACAAATGGAGGCGGCGTTGCGATTGTAAGCAACAAGGGCACAATCCAGCTTAACGACGGCACTATTTCTCACAATAGCGCGGATAAGTGTGGCGGCGGTGTATATGTGGGCACCCAAAACGCAAACGCGGCGACAGTATTTTCTAGTGTGACCATTACGCAAAATTCGGCTGATAGTGCAGGTGCTGGTGTGTATGCCGAAGAGGGCTTTTACGTGCAGGATGCGCCTCAAATCTCTGGAAACATCGATAGTGCGCGCGTGGGAAACATCTATCTCGCACAAGGAGCGATGCTTAAAATAGCGAGCGGAGCCGCGCTTGATACAGGGGCTTGGATGGGTGTCACCTGCGAAATCGCGCAGCGCTATACAAAGGTGCTGCAGCAGTTGCCCGCGGGTAGCACTATAAGCAATCAAGACGAATATTTCTTTTATGATGACGATAGTACAGGACTTTGCATCGCTGCTGACGCGGATGAGGGTAGTCATAGCGCGAGTGTCGGTTACCTCGTGCTTACGCTACCAAGTGCGCATGTGGTGCGCGCGACGTGCAATGAGGGTGGAAGTGTTACGCCAAGCGAGCAGAGCGTTGA
>CAYNWQ010000058.1:0-7664 GCA_964400955.1 uncultured Gordonibacter sp.
AAATGCCTGCGCAGGTTTTTCTATGCCAAAATTTTCCTTGTCAACAAAGCCCTCGACCGGATTCATCAGGTTCGACCCAAAATCCGACATCCCAAAACCCGGTATGCGACTCCATTGGCTACGCTGATCATGAACATGCGGCGAAAAACCCTGCTTTGTGTACACAGCATGGTCAGTCGCACCATGGCCGATAGCTTCCGCTGCACGTTTCGTACCTTCCGCAAGAATATCTCCTATACCCTCGCGATGCGCTATACGTTCAAGCAAAGTGATACCCGCATCACAGTCGCCCCACTTCATCTCTATGCCACCAAGATCTTCCTTGGTCAAAATGCCGCATTCATACAGCTCATAAACCATAGCCAAGAGAAAACCGGTCTCCTTGATGTCCATACCCAAGTGATCAATGCGGGCATCCATGGCTAGGCCACCTTCAGTGTCGTCGAAATTGCCGATAAGCGCACTGGTAGCGCTCATACCCTCATACTCAGGCTCATCAGCCATTACTCCCTTGTATTTTCCGTCCACAAACTCGAGAGAATGACAGTGGTTCCAAGGACATGCCCAGCATGCCTCGCGTACCCACTTAAAACGCTCGTCTTGATAGAGCTGATCACGATTGAAATTTGAGCAGGTGGGAAAATCGGTCGAAAGATAGTTTTTAACAGGGATAAGATGCGCCATATTCATCATGTTGAGACTACCAAGCGTTCCAACATAACGCGTTCCTGAAGACTTGAACTTACCAGAAGCTGTATTGTCATTTGCATCCTTAAACCACGCCTCACGCGCGACGTTAAGAGCATCGAGGTCTGCCACCTCCACCTCTACGTCAAGGCGTTTTACGACGATGGCCTTGAGCTTTTTAGAACCCATTACTGCACCCGGTCCGTTGCTCGCCGCAAGGTGTCCTTTATCGTTGAAAATGCCAGAGAAACGCACGAGATTTTCACCCGCAGGACCTATGCAGGCAACACTGCATTCTCTACCGGGCATACCAAGCTTTTCTTTCAGAGCATCTTCGGTCTCCCATGTATCAAGCCCCAATAGCGCATCTGCTGACCTAAACTCTACCTTATCACCATCTAGGTAGATATATTCCCAAGTATCAGCGCACCCCTCTACTATCACAATATCGTAGCCACTTCGACGCAGGCATGCTCCAAAATGTCCAAGCGTTTGCGCTGAGGCCAGCCCATTTGTGAGCGCACCTATGGTGTTTATACACACAAGACCAGACCCGCACGTAGTCGTGCCCGTCAGCGCACCGAGTGACCAAACTATCTTGTTATCGGGCGAATTCCATGCGGTCTCGGGCGGTAACTCTTCCCACAATATGCGTGTCCCAAAGCCCATGCCACCCACATATTTTCGCGCCCATTGTGCGCTTCTGTGTTCATGTGTGACCTCGTGCGTTGTCAGGTTAATACGCAAAACACGCGGCTCAAAGACATATCCTTTGTTGCTCATACGCTACCTCTATCTTTCGTCTCGCCTTGTTGTTTTCTTATCGACAAGAAATTCTAGGCAGCCACTTCGCCCACGCCACTCGCATCAGGCACAACTACTTTTTCTTCTTGTCCTGGCTTTTCTTTGAGCAGCACCATGGCAACAAGGGCTACCGCTAAAAGGCAAGTCAAAATGATAAAGACCACCTGCAAGGACTCTGCATAGGCGGTGTTTACATTTTGGATCATCTGGTCAAAAAGACTCTGAGCCGCATCAGGAAGCGTCGCTTTAAAATCAGCCGTCTGCTGCGCGTTGATAAGTGCCGCAGGTGTGAGATATGCAGAAAGATCGCTTTGACTCACATAATCTGTCAGGCCTTGCGGAATTGCGCTTGCAAGTTTTGTGGCAAACGAACTACTCAAAACAAGACCCATGATAGAAAGACCAATGGTGCCGGTAAGCGATTGAAAGCACTGCAGAGTCGCAGTACCTGCACTAATGTCTTTGCTTGGTAAAGCGTTTTGCACGCCAGTAGTAAACGCACCCATAGCAGCACCATTACCAAATCCGATGACGCACATCATGATATAGAGGACAAGCACAGCCGTGTCAGCATTGCACATCGATTGCGTAAACATACAAGCAGCGTAGAGCGCTATGATAATAATCATGATACCTTTAATGCGGCCTTTGCGTGCTGCAATCAAATAACCCGCAACAATACCCGCTATGGTATTTACGATAGCCTGCGCAGAAAGCACAGCACCCGAGGCAGTAGCGCTCATACCGTGAATGGCTTGCGCATAGAGCGTAAAATAGGTCGCTGATGAAAACATGCAAGGCCAGATGGCGCACGCAGCGATAACACACAAAGTAAAGTAGCGGTTGCGAAACAGATACATAGGTATGATGGGTGACTTTGACTTTTTCTCGACGAAAACAAACCCCACAGCGCAGATAACGCATACCGCTAGCATACCTAAAATAAGCGGGTCAGTCCATCCGCGTGTGCTAACCCAGCTAAATGCCAAGACAGCGCAGGCCGCAGCGATCGTCATGAGCACAAACCCTGGCACGTCTAGATAGGTGGTGTCTGATTTCTTAACGTTTGGATACTGGGTAAGGAGCAATACAACAACGATGATACCACCAACAATGGTTGCTACGAAAACAGCGCGCCAACCGAGCACTTGATAGATGATACCGCCAAGAGTCGGCCCGAAAATGTTACAGATACCCGCAACCGTACCATAAAACCCAAGGTATTTGGCTTTTGCAGCCCCCTCATGCAGCTCACCAAGTGCAGTCAAGCAGTTCGCTAGCATAAATCCCTGCCCTAAGCCTTGACCGCCACGAAACACAGTATGCATAAGCATGTCGGTCGACAAACCAGCTGCGAGCATTGATACCGAATAGATAGCAATACCGATAAGTATCAAGCGACTGCGTCCATACATGTCACCGAGCTTGCAAGAAATAGGCATAACAACGGTGCTACACAGGAAAAAGACTGTGTTCATGAGAGTGTAGAGATCCATGTTTCCTAACTCTGCGGGGATATAAGCGCCCACCGTACGCGCCATGGCGTTAAAAAACAACACCTCAGCCAACGCGATAAAGATAGCCACCGTTGCTATCATCTTTTTTCTTTGCGGAATCTCTTTGCCTCTCAAGGCCTCTTCTCCTTGCAAGGCCGCACTTCCTTTCGAAGCCGCGCCGCCTTTCGAAGCCTCTTTTCCTTGTGCAGTCTCTTTCCCTTTCGAAACTGCACTTCCTTTCGGAGTCGCGCTTCCTTGCGCAATCTCTGCGTCTCGCAAGGTTTCTACACCCTGCACGTCCGCCGCCAAATCATGTTTCATTTCTTTTCCTTTCTTTCGTTAATCATTTGCATGCAATACCGTACGCCTGAGTTTGTAACGTATAAAAAGCAATCCTATGAGAGCAGACAGTACCCCCGGCACAATAAACATCCACGCGCTGATACCCGTGATAACCTCGGGCGTCTGAACCATGTTTGCCGAATAACCCAGCATTCCTAAAGCGACGCCTATACCCGACGTACCAAGTGCCATACCCACCTTGTTACCAAACTCTAAGATGGTAAACACACCTCCGTCGTTGCGCGTTTTGTTGCGATATTCGCAATAGTCAACTAAATCGGGGATGATGATGTATATCGTCGCGTTGCTCGCGCCAAACAAAAAACTCGCCACCGCTACAAGTACCCACCACAGCATGAGAGTCGCACCACTCGGCGCAACAAAAAACGTAATAGTAAGACACAATCCATAGGTCACATAGAGAAAAACGAGTGCGCGTCCCGGCATCTTAAACAGCTTCAACAAATGCTGCGCCGCCCACGATCCCACAATCTGAGCCACGCGCATCACAAGTTTAAAGAGCGCATACAAAGCCATAGATCCGACGACATATTTGAAGTAATACACAAAAATGGATACACGGCCATATATCACAAAGCCGTTAAGAAAATGACCCATGAGCGCAATACGAAATGGCTCATTTGACAAGTTATCTCGAAGTACCTTTGAGGCGCGATATTGCGTCTTTTGTGGCCTTTCGGGGATAATTTGTTCCTTGCAAAAAAGAGGCGTGAGCAAATACAGCGGTATACTTATTGCGCCAAAAAGTACTGCCAGCTCAAAATAAGACGAAGTATTGCTGCTCCCGTTTTGCTCAAAATAAGCGGCTGCGATGGTAGTCATAATCAAGACACCTAAAATACCCGCAGCTCGTTGAAGCGATATAACGTTTGCACGCTCTTCGGGCGCACCCGACATTACCGAGCTCATAGCGCACAGCGACGTATTTAAGCCCGTAAACGCTAAAAGATAGAGCAGATACGCCACACTCACCCATGCAATGCGCACGACTTGAGGCCAGGCAGCATCGCAATAAAACAACAAACACGTGGCAAGCGCGACAGGTATCGCAAACGCTGCTATCCACGGACGATACCTACCCCACCGCGTCTCGTGTCGATCAAGTAAGACACCGCAGGCTACATCGGTAACACCATCGAAAAGGCGCGAACCCAGCAAAAGAAGCGAGCACACGTATGCAGATATCCCTAAGGCATCAGTGCAAAACAACATGAAGTAGCTCGTAATAAATCCCCAGCTGAAAGCAGTCCCCATATTTGAAAGCGTAAACGCGCCCTTGCTTAGCCAAGAAACGCGTATCGTCTCTTTTTGCACTGCATCCGCATCTGTGCGCTTTGCCATCATGCCCCTTTCTGACTACAGCAAGCCATGATAGATGCACCGGAATTAATTGTACAATACCGATTTCTCACCCATGCTAGTGTATATAATTTTTGGTTATAGTTGCTGCTCAAACTTTCTTTTGTGGCTTCGATTTATAACGGGGTACTCCATAATATAAGAGAGCCGGGCATAACGCCCGGCTCTGTTTAAGCTTTTATATAAGATGGTGCTTTAATACAAGCGGAATTCTCTTAAGCCTCAGTGTAGTTGCGATTCACAGAAGAATCAACTGCGATACCAGGGCTCATGGTAGAAGCAATAGTGATTGATTTCACATATTTACCCTTTGCAGCAGAAGGCTTCATGCGCAACACTTCGTCATAACCCGCGCCATAGTTTTCAGCGAGTTGCTCTGCAGTAAAGCTTACTTTACCCAACACAACATGTGCAATACCATAGCGGTCAGCACGGTACTCAACACGGCCACCTTTGAGCTCTTTGATAGCCTTTGCAACGTCGTTTGTTACGGTGCCAAGTTTGGGGTTTGGCATAAGGCCACGAGGACCTAAGATTTTACCCAAGCGTCCAACTTTACCCATCTGATCTGGAGTAGCCACTGCAGCGTCAAAGTTAAATTCGCCTGCTTGAATTTGAGCAACGAGCTCTTCGGTGCCTACGATATCAGCACCAGCCTCTTCAGCTGCACGTGCAGCTTCGCCTTCGGCAAACACTGCCACGCGTACTGTCTTACCTGAACCATTTGGCAGACTAACCGTGCCACGCAATTGCTGGTCGGCTTGACGTGTGTCGATGCCTAAACGGAAGTCAGCTGTGACCGTCTCATCGAAATTGGCGGTAGCGATTTCTTTTACCAAGTTCATCGCGGCCAGAGGAGACAGAGGCTCTGCGGGCAGCTTTTCAATAGCTGCAAGATATTTCTTTGATTTCTTTGCCATTGTTTTTCCTTTCGTGGTATGTATCGGGCAAAGCGCCCTTCCACCTTGTTTATTTCAACAAGAGCGAACTTGAAATCATAAATCCGCTCATGTTTCTAAAGATGACCTCACTTACACAACAGTATCAGCGAGGGTCTCCCTAGTGCCCGAGACTTACGTGATGCCAAAAACACCGCGTACTTCGGTACGCGAGCCTTAGGCAGCACACAAAGATGGGGTGCTAGGGGAAGCCGCAGCGTCGGTATATTACGTTTGCTGAAAAGCAAACGTAACAAAATTACTCTATCGTTTTTCCTTGCAGCATGGCCGCAACCTTGCGAGAGGGCACATACTTCTTTTTCATCTCGCGGCCTTCAATGCGCACGCCCATGCTGCGAGCGGTACCTGCGATAATCTTCATCGCAGCCTCGATGGTGTTTGCATTGAGGTCAGGCATTTTAATCTCTGCGATTTCGCGCAACTGGTCTTCGGTGAGTGTGCCAACAGAAACCAATTGCGGGATACCAGAACCACTCTTTACGCCAAGCTTTTCTTTGATAAGCACAGCCGCAGGAGGGGTTTTGCATACAAAGGTAAAAGATTTATCTTCATAAATGGTAATCTCAACAGGGATGATGGTGCCTGATTTATCCTGCGTCTGCGCGTTGAACGCTTGGCAGAATTGCATAATGTTTACGCCCTGAGCACCAAGAGCAGGACCTACTGGAGGTGCCGGGTTAGCAGCGCCAGCTGGGATTTGCAGCTTGACGAAGCCGGTCTGTTTCTTTTCAGCCATTATAAATGTCGCTACCTTTCAAATAGATGTTTGCCGCATCATGCGCAAACACTCAAATCAATTTTGCTTTATCACAAAAGCGTCGCCTGTGAGAAGCCCCTGTCCACATGGGCACAAGCGCACACTAGTGTTTTCAACTTTATATTCTAGCCACTTGATCAAACGACAGCTCAACTGGAGTTTCACGTCCAAAGAGCGAAACCGTAACTTTTACCTTGCCCGAATCAGGCGATACCTCAGAGATAACCGCATCAAATTCGGCAAAGGGGCCAGAAATAACCTTTACTGCTTGTCCAACTTCTAAATTGGTGGAGGCTTTTTTCGGAGCCTCATGGCTAGTGCGCTTCATAATCTTGTTATACTCTTCGCGAGTAAGAGGCGCCGGATTGCCCTGGCTACCCACAAAGCCTGTAACGCCTGGAGTATTGCGAACTGCAGCCCAGCTGCGATCGTCAAGCTCCATGCGTACTAAAACATAGCCCGGGAAAACCTTTTTTTCGCTCTCTACGCGGCGTCCGCCTTCTTTGACTTCCGTTACCATCTCGGTCGGAATTTCAATGCCGAACACGTTGTTTTCGAGACCCATGGTCTCGATGCGGGTCTCAAGATTTGCCTTGACTTTGTTTTCGTAGCCAGAATAGGTGTGCAGAACATACCACTTTTTAGCCATGCTTTTATGCCCCCAGACCTAGACCTGAAATTGCAACAAGTAAAGGTGTCACGATTACGTTGTCAAGCAGGGCAACGTAAACTCCAAAGAACAAAAGCGCAGCAACCACAACGCCACTCCAGCGCAATACGTCTTGCTTGGTCGGCCATGTAACACGCTTCATCTCAGCTTTTACGTCATAGAAAAACTGAAAACGCTTTTTCTTTGGTTTGGCATCAGCCTTTTTCTCCTGAGCCTTTGCGGGCGCTTTTTCTGCGCTTGCACTGTCGCTTGATTTTTTGAAGAGCGAACGCTTTGGCTCTGTTTGCTCAGCGGCGGTCTCTGTTACTTCATTGCTATCTTGCGACGCCTCAGCTTCACGCGCGAGTTTGCGCTGCGAGCGAGCTGCGGATGCTTTGGCTCGTTGTGTTTTTGATTTCTTTGCCATCTGGTTTTCCTTTTTGCTGGAAAATACTTTTACTCTATAACGCCAAACAAGCAGCCATACTTTGGGCTGCTCGTACTAACAAGCTGGCAGGCCAGGAGGGACTCGAACCCCCAACATGCGGTTTTGGAGACCGCCGCTCTACCAATTGGAGCTACTGGCCTGT
>CAYNWQ010000059.1:0-2926 GCA_964400955.1 uncultured Gordonibacter sp.
CCGCCAACGCCTATATGCAGCCCGAGCTTAGGTAGCCTTGAAGCAGTGTGCTCGCCGGCCGCAGATTTTGGCGACTACTACTTTTTCTCTTTTTGGGATAACGACTCTGGTGAGACAGAGTACTTTTTTGACAAGACTTACGAAGACCACCAAGCAACCATCGCTGCTCACTCGTAAGTGACGTGCGCAGTATGGCGTATCTAAAACCTGACAGATATTTTTCGCGTTTGTCGCGCATAGATATTAAGCGTGATATTTTGGCGTGCGGTTTTGAGGCGGTCTTACTCGATGTCGATAATACCATTTTGACGCGCGATACCCATGAAGTGCCGCGCGATGTGGGCGTCTGGTTGGGTACGGCGCGAGATGCGGGCGTGCGTTTTTGTTTGCTTTCTAACAACTGGCATCACGGAGTATATGAGCTTGCAGACCGACTCGAGCTTCCTATCGTGGCGAAAGCTATCAAGCCTTTGCCGCCGGCTTTTTTAATTGCGCGGCACAAAATAAGCGCTAGCCGCAAGACCACGCTTGTTATAGGTGATCAGCTGGTAACTGACGTGATAGGGGCACATACGCTCGGTATGAAAGCTTATCTTTTAGCGCCTTTGGTAGAGCAGGATTTGCCTCATACTTTGCTTTTGCGCAATTTTGAGCGCCTTGTTATGGGGGAGCGACAACCTGAAGGAGCAAGTGTACAAAGCAGCGTGCAGAGTTGTGCGCAGAGTAGCGTGAAAAATAGCACACAAAGTTGTGCTCAGACAGCCAAAAGCGACGGGGGTGCGTAGTGAGTACGCAGGTTAAAAACATACCCCAAAAACTCTACCTATTAGGGCATCCCATAGCGCATTCGGCTTCTCCTGCGATGTATAACGCTATCTATGAACACTTGGGTTTGCCATGGCGCTACGACCTTATGGATTGCGAAACCGAATCCGCCGCCAAGACTTTTCTTGATGCACGAGATTTTTTGTCTATCAACATCACAACGCCCTACAAACCCCTTGCTCTGCGCGCAGCAACTGCCAGCGCGGCTTCGGCAAAGCTTGCACGCGGGGCAAATGTGCTCATACGCAAAGGTGAGGCGCTCATTGCCTACAATACTGATGGACAGGGTTGTGTGGCTTATCTTGAGCGTGAGGGCGTGTGTTTTCGTGGGGCAAGTGTGGCTGTGTGCGGCACCGGTCCTACGGCACTTGCAATCGTACATGCGGCATCTATTGCAGGTGCGCGTGAAGTGGTATTGCTGAGTCGCGAAAAAGAACGCTCGCGTAAGGTGCTCAAAGCGTATGTGGAGGCTTTTGGCAAACTCGCTTATGCCACGCTAGATTTGCCGGCTGCATCGCCCCGTCATCGCTCTTTTCGTGAGGCGTACGAAAAAACGAAATTCAAATACGGTAGCTACACTACGTCAACCCAAGCCATCTCTGGTGCAGATATCATCATTGATGCGACTTCACTCGGCATGTGCCCGCACGACCCAGCTCCTTTTGACCCCTCACTTTTCCGTGAAAACCAATTTGCGTTTGATGTTGTCTATGGGCATGGCGAGACAGCTTTTTGTGCGGGAGCTCGCAAAGCAGGCTGTGAGGTACGCGATGGGCAAGGTATGCTGGTTGCGCAGGCGGCGATAACGGTGCAGACAGTTTGCGATATCGCAGAGATAGCGCTTGACGAGGCTTTTCCTGACTTTGACTCCTTTTTTTCTTTTCTCTCAGATGCCTCCGGATTTTGATAGTGAAAGGACGAGGTTACTATGCACTATGTTACAGCGGGCGAAAGCCACGGGCCATTGCTGAGCGCTATTGTGTCGGGTGTGCCGGCGGGACTTGAAATATCAGCTGAACAAATCAACTGCGATCTTGCGCGCAGGCAGTCGGGCTATGGCCGTGGTGGTCGCCAAAAAATCGAAAAAGACACCGTTGAGATTGTAAGTGGAGTGCGTTTTGGTCGTACTATTGGATCCCCGGTTTCTCTCATCGTGCAAAATCGCGATTGGGAAAACTGGAGCAGTCGTATGGCCGCGTTTGGTGAATCTCCTAAAGATTTGGTGCGCGAGGTATGTCCGCGTCCGGGGCATGCTGATCTCGTGGGGGCTTTGCGTACAAACACCGAAGACTGCCGTGATGTTTTAGAACGCGCAAGTGCGCGCGAGACAGCAGCTCGTGTGGCGGCTGCAGGTATCGCCCGTGAGTTTTTAGCGGCGCTCGGCGTAGAAGTATTTTCCTACGTTGATTCTATCGGGGATGTGAAAATGCTCGCAGATGACCCGCTAGCGTGCGCGCCGGACTACAAGCCGCTCGACATCGAGACAAGTGAAGTGCGCTGTCCCGACGTGCAAACGAGTGCCGCTATGAAAGACGCGATTGATGCGGCGAGTGAGGCAGGAGAAAGTCTCGGTGGCACTTTTCGTGTAGTAGCTACGGGTCTTTTGCCTGGCCTCGGAGGATATGCAAGCGCCGATGCGCGCCTTACGGCAAAGCTGGGTGGCGCACTTTTTTCTATCCCTGCGATAAAGGGAGTAGAGTTTGGGCTGGGCTTTGCCGCTGCGTCACGTGTGGGCTCGCAAGTGCATGATCCTATCGTAGCGACTGGACAGGCTGGTTTTTCTCGTACGAGCAATAATGCGGGTGGCCTTGAGGGTGGCATGACAAATGGAATGCCACTTGTCATACGCGCAGCTATGAAACCTATCCCGACGCTACGCACACCTCTCGACACCGTAAACATGGATACGCTTGAGCCTACAAAAGCCTCTCGCGAGCGCTCTGATGTGTGTGCGGTGCCGGCATGTGCGGTTGTTGCGGAAGGCGAAGTAGCCTTTGTGCTTGCTAATGCCTATCTTGAGGCGTTTGGTTGCACCAACATGAGTGACATCAAAGCTGCCATGCGCGCTTACAAACAGCGCATACGCACTATGAGTAGGTAG
>CAYNWQ010000059.1:3026-7650 GCA_964400955.1 uncultured Gordonibacter sp.
CATCAAAGCTGCCATGCGCGCTTACAAACAGCGCATACGCACTATGAGTAGGTAGTAATTCACGGACGCGAAGGGTTCAAGACAGAAGTAAGCGTTGTGTTGTGCTTAACCTCAAGCTCACTCATTACGTCATCAAGGGTTCAAGACAGAAGTAAGCGTTGTGTTGTGCTTAACTCTGTAGTGTTTGATTTTCCTTTGTAGTCGACCTTTGCAAGCGACCTTAAAATTTTAGTTGGTTGTCATTCGAAATGCATATGCACTTATCAAGTTTATAAAACTAGGCAAGTTTCGTAGACACGGAGCTTTGAAATCTCTACGAGTGTATAAAATCCGTGGTTTGAAATTCCTACGAGTGCGCTAAAATCGAGATTTGAAATCTCTACGAGTGTTTATTTGCCCATCTATATGACAGGATTGTTTGAAAGCTAGACAGGGCAGAAAGGTGGATATGGAAAGCAATTTTCTTCTGGCGCGCCCGGTGTTTTTCATAGGGTTTATGGGTGCAGGAAAGACGAGCGTGTCGCGTAAGCTTGCGCGCACGTATCGGCTTTCAGCGGTTGATGCTGACACGTATCTTGAGCGCCGCGAGGGTAAAAAGATAAAAGCCATCTTTGATGAAGCGGGCGAGGCAGGTTTTCGTGATATTGAGACGGATGTGCTTGCTGAGCTTGCGCGCAAAGACCCCTTGCTTATCTCATGTGGAGGTGGCGTAGTTGAGCGCGCCAAAAATCGCGCTCTGTTGCGCGAAAGTGGTTTCGTCGTGCATTTGCATGTAAGCGCCGATGAGGCTGCCGAGCGTATAAGCGACTTGTCTACGCGCCCGCTTTTTGACGACATAGACGCAGCGCGCGCGCTATGCAAAAAGCGTGCGGCTCTCTATGACGAAGTGGCTGACGTCACCATTAATACAGCAGGAAAAGGCGTCAACCGAGTTGCACGTGAAGTGAAAAAAAGCCTAGTGGAAGAGGGTGTGCTATGCCGTCTACAAAAATAGTTGTTACTTTGCCTGATGAGGTGCCCTACGATGTGCGCATTGGGTCAGGCGTGCTCGATAAGCTCGGCGAGCATATGCGAGTGGCAGACGCGCTTGCGAGTGCAACGCGCGCATTGGTGATAACCGATTCTAACGTGGCGCCACTTTACCTCGCACGCACAAAGGCTGCTCTTATGCGGGCGGGCTTTCGCGTGAGTGACATCGTGGTGCCGGCGGGCGAGGATGCGAAATCACTCGCTGTTGCTGGAGAGATATGGGAAGCTATGGCAGGCCTTGCTCTTGGGCGCGACTGCGTGGTGGTGGCGCTCGGCGGGGGTGTGGTAGGAGATTTGGCCGGATTTGTCGCTGCTGCCTACATGCGCGGTGTGAGTGTGGTGCAAGTTCCCACAACGCTGCTTGCGATGGTCGACTCTTCGGTGGGCGGAAAAACTGCTATCAACCTTGAAGCCGGAAAAAATCTCGTGGGAGCATTTAAGCAGCCTAGCTACGGGTGTGCAGACACTGACGTGCTTGATACGCTGCCCGACCGTGAATGGATATGCGGGTGCGCAGAAATCGCGAAAGCGTCCGTTATAGACTCTGATGACTTTTTCTTTTGGCTCACTGAGTCCGCCGGTGCGCTCGCTGCGCGTGACTTCGCGCGCACGGTGCAGGCAATCTCACGTGCGGTGGTGTTTAAGGCTGACGTAGTTGCACGCGACAAAACCGAAAGCTGTGGCGTGCGCGAGTGCTTAAACTACGGGCATACGCTCGGACACGCTATAGAGTTGCTCGCGGGATATGGCACCTACTCACACGGTGCAGCTGTTGCTGAAGGCATGCGCTTTGCGGCGCGTCTTGGGGAGGCGCTCGTGGGGACGCCTCATGAGTTGACTCTCGCACAAGACGAACTGCTCGATACACTCGGGGCTTGTGAGCTTGATTGGTCGGGTGCGGCAGATGAAGGGCTTGATGCGATGAAGCGCGATAAAAAAGCACGCGCGGGGCAGGTGCGTTTTGTGCTGCCGCGAGACGTGGGCGCATGGGAACTCGTCGAAGTTGATGACGACGTGTTATGTGCCCATCTCAATAATTGGGCGCGCACAAAAAGCGAAAGAGAGGCATAAATCATGAAGTTTTTGCTGATGAATGGCCCAAATCTTAACATGCTTGGCGTGCGTGAACCCGAGATTTATGGGAATGAGACTCTCGGTGATATCGAGGCTGAAGTGGTTGCGTATGGCGAGGAGCGCGGCGTGGATATAGATTGCTTTCAAAGTAATCATGAAGGCGCACTCATTGATAAGCTGCACGCCTCACATACTGCCTACGACGGCGTTATCTATAATCCTGGCGCACATACGCACTACTCGTATGCGCTGCGCGACGCGGTTGCTTCAATTGCTACGCCTGTTGTAGAGGTGCATCTTTCCAATATCAATGCGCGCGAGGCTTTTCGTGCGGTGAGTGTTATTGCGCCGGTATGTATCGCACAAATCGCCGGCAAGGGAAAAGCGGGTTACAAACAGGCGGTTGATGAGTTGATAGACTATATCTATAAGAGGGATCTTGCAAAATGAGTGAGGCTATCGATATTAGTGCACCGCGCATTGAGAGACTACGCGCGTGGTGTAAAAAATCAGGTGTGCAGGCATTTTATGTACGCGACACATCCAATATATGTTGGCTCACGGCATTTGACGACGTGTTTGACTCCGAGCGCGCACATGTGCTGCTTATAACACCAGAGCGAGTGATGTTGCATACTGACTCGCGCTATGTTGACGCGTGCAATCGTGCGGCGCGGGGCTCAAGTATCGAAATTGATGGCAGCAGAAAATCGCATGCTACTTTTGTGTTTGAGCAGATGAATGAAAGAGATCCGGGCGCGTTTGCGATAGAAAATAGCGAAAAGCATACGGTTAATCTTGCGATAGAAGACCATATTACGCTTGCAGAATATCGCGCGCTTGAAAAGGCTTTTGCGCAAAGTGTCGACGCGGTCGGGGTGCAAGATGACTTAGTGGGTATACAGACCACGCCGACTCACACACAAAACCCTCCCCGCACCGGCTTCGTAGAGACAAGCGACGTGATAGTAAGCCTGCGCGCTATCAAAGACAGACAAGAAATCGCTCGCATGCGAGCGGCGCAAGCTATAACAGACGCTGCATTTTCCCATATCGTTGGGTTTATACGCTCCGGCATGACCGAGCGCGAGGTGCAAATCGAGCTCGAAGACTACATGCTGCGCCATGGCGCGCAGGCTCTCGCATTTTCTTCTATCGTGGCGAGCGGCGCAAATGGCGCAAGCCCTCATGCTATACCAGGTGAGACAGTACTTGAGGCTGGACAATGCGTAGTGCTTGATTTTGGCGCGCGGGCACGTGGTTATTGCTCAGACATGACGCGCACGGTTTTTCTAGGCGAGCCTGATGCGCGTCTGCGCGGTGCATACGAGACTTTGAGACAAGCTAACGAAGAAGTCGAGCGTACTATACGCCCCGGTGTGACAGGTAAAGAGATGCACGAGCTCGCAGAGCGGGTGCTTGCTGCAGGCGGATATGAGGGGTGCATGGGTCACGGGCTTGGGCACGGTGTGGGCATAGATATCCACGAAGAACCCTGTCTCAATACGCGAAATGACACACCTCTTGTATCGGGCAATGTGGTCACGGTCGAGCCGGGCATATACCTGAGCGGTGAGTTTGGTATGCGTCTTGAAGACTTCGGTGTTGTTACGGATAGTGGATTTGATGTTTTCACTCAATCAAGCCACGATATGGTCATACTCTAGGGTGATTACGCCTAAGAACAATAAATTGTGCGAATCTTTTTAGTTACGCTTTGCGTGTGTGTTTGTACGCGAGTATACTGTAGCAGTTTGAAACAAAAGCACAGTGGGCGTGATGGGTCTATTTGCCTGTTGCGCTTGTTGTGCGTGCGTGTATAAGTGGCATCGATACATGAAAGGATTTATAAGACAATGGCAATTTCTACCGCAGATTTTAGAAACGGTATGTGCATCGAATATAACGGCAAGCTTTGCACTATCGTTGAGTTTCAGCATGTAAAACCCGGCAAGGGCGGCGCGTTTGTGCGCACGAAGCTCAAAGACATCAAAACTGGTCGCGTGGTTGACTATACCTTTAACGCTGGTACAAAGTTTGACTCTGTGCGCCTTGAGACGAAAAAGATGCAGTACCTCTACAATGACGGTGCAGATTACAACTTCATGGATAACGATACCTATGAGCAGGTTGCAATCTCTGCTGAGACTGTAGGAGAGGCAGCAAAATGGCTCAAGGAAAACGACGAGGCGAGTCTCCTTTATGCAGGAGACGAGCTCATTAGTATCGAGCCTCAGATGTTTGTTGAGCTCGAAGTAACAGCAACCGAGCCCGGCTTCAAAGGCGACACCGCTACTAATACCACAAAACCTGCAACTCTTGAGACCGGTACCACCATTCAAGTGCCGACTTTTGTCGAGATTGGCGACGTGCTGCAGATAGACACTCGTGACGGTCGCTTTGTAAAAAGAGTTTAAAAGTTCCGGCGGTCTGCCGACCGCCGGAACTTGCCGACGCTGCGGAGGACTCAGATGCTACACTCGGCGCTCCAAAGAAAGCTCACGCACACTAGTGCGCTTCG
>CAYNWQ010000060.1:0-7603 GCA_964400955.1 uncultured Gordonibacter sp.
GCCGCACGCACCCTCTCACGCGCTTCTTGTATCGCAGCATCAGGCATGCCCACAACTAAAAATCCCGGCAAGCCTGTTGATACCACCACCTCCACATCAACCGGCAGCGCGCTTACCCCTTTTAGAGTTGCACCCTGCACGCAGCACTGACCAAACATAATCCGTCCTAGACTCACGCTGCGGCAAAAGCGTTTATATGATGGCGAATCATCGCTCTGTCTGGAGCAACCGCAATAATGGAAATAACGTCAAATCGCAAGGGAATATCGACTACGTCATATTGCGCGAGAAAAGCAGCAGCGATTTTTTCATAACGCTTACGTTTTTCTTTGCCGACCGCTTCACCGGGCATACCCTTGGTGTAATTAGAGCGCGTTTTAACTTCCACAAACACAAGCGCTTCCCCATCGCGGGCGATAATATCGGCTTCACCTGCAAAACAGGTCCAGTTGCGTGCAACTATGTCGTAGCCACGACGAACCAAAAAATAAGCTGCTGCCTCTTCACCACGTGCACCAAGTTCTTTGTTATGCTTGTTTTTCTTTGTTTCTTTATCCATGATGATCCACTCCTATCTATCGAAACAGGTCATATACTAGGAGTGTGATCAACTACTTTGTTAAAACAGATGCACTACTTTGTCTTCTGGTTTTCTCTTAAAAGTAGCTCATTTAGGATATGGTTGTCGCTCGATTTTCGCTGATTTGTCTATTGAAAGTAGCACGATTGTCGTCAAAAAGTAGGCGTATATCTAACAAAAAGTATACGCAGTTCTATCTTAAATCAATCACGTTTCAATCACGATTGTCGCTCGTTTGAAGCATGCTTGCATAAAATAGTCGAACTAACGACAAAACACCTGTTCAAAGTATTGCTAGAAAATCAGAAGTATTTATTGGGAAGATTTTTTGCATTGTGCAAAACGCTAAAATCAGCAACAAGGAAGGAAAAAGACCGTGTGGAAAACTAGCCCTTCACACAAAATTGAGAGTGTGGAAAACCTATTTTCTTCACCCGAGAAAAAAGTGCAAAACCCAATCCGGTTGATTTTAGTCGCTACCTAGAAAAAGAAAGCCTCTTAAAAAAGTGTTGGCTGAGTAAACGCAGTGCAAAAAGAGACGCGGTGAACCGGACTTAAACCATGCTCTTTTATTGCTTGTATATGAGCAGCACTCGCATATCCTTTATTGTCTGCAAAGCCATACTCAGGATAGGTTTTTGCAAGTTCACACATAAGCGCATCTCGCTTTACTTTTGCAACAATAGAAGCTGCAGCAATTGAAGCGCATTTTCCGTCACCCTTTATGACGTTTACTTCGCGCTTGTCCATATGAAGAGGGTTTCCATCAAGCAAAATCAGATCGATTTTAATGCCCGACGCCTCAATTTCTGCAACAGCGCGACTAAAAGCCTGTCGCAAACTTGCACTCATGCCGTATGTATCTATGTCACGCGGCTCGATATAACAAACCTTCCAAGCGAGGGCATATTGCTTTATCTCTGCTGCGATGCGCTCGCGATTTTCAGGCTTAACTTGCTTAGAATCATTTAATCCTGCGATCAGTGGCTCTCGTGGCAACACTACCGCACCGACCGCCAAAGGACCCGCCAAAGGTCCTCGCCCAACTTCATCGAGACCAACAATAACTTTCGCACCTCGAGCGTCTGCAAGCGTGCGCTCAAAGTCATACATTGACTGCAAGCGAGCACACTCTGCCTCTTGCGCATCAACTCGGCGCCTCGCTGCTGCAAGCGCCGACTTCACTCCTTTGCGTGTGTCTGCTACAAGCGAGCGTTCTAGAACCGACAATTCGTGCGCGTCAGCACTGCTCAACTTTGCCTTTATTTCGGCTACCGTCAAACCTATTCCACTCATAATAGCTTCACTTTCAAAAGTCTCAAATCAGTCAAATCGCACGCATGTCTCAACGCTCAAAACAATCGCAATAAGGCATACCAACACGAAAAGGGGCCTCATAGAGACCCCTTCCTCATTAGCTCGCTAGACTCTCTATCTTAGCGAAATGATTTTTCTTTAATCTTGGCTGCCTTGCCAACTTTGTTACGCAAGTAGTACAGTTTAGCGCGACGAACGCGGCCGTGACGTACAACCTCGATTTTATCAATCTTAGGCGAATGAAGGGGGAAAGTACGCTCCACACCAATAGAGAAACTCACCTTGCGCACAGTAAATGTTTCGCGGCTCGACTCGCCATGACGACGAATCACATCGCCCTGGAACACCTGAATGCGCTCGCGGTTGCCCTCAGTGATGCGGTAGTGAACCTTCACATTATCGCCCACGTTAAATTCAGGAATGTCATCCCTGATTTGCTGTTGTTCAATAGCGCGAATGATGTCCATGTTCAGTTCCTTCTATATTTCCACTCAACTACGTTAATGTTGTCTGTATAAAGACACGATTTGATAGTATAACGCGGATTTTACCAATGTGCAAGTAGCTCAATAAGAAAAATTTGTGCTCTTCCTGCGAATGGCTCGTAATTCTGCCGCAAAACGCCCCTGTCTTTAAATCAGGCTAAACAGCGCGTAAGCGCACACACCCGCAATGGCACACCATAACAAAGACTTCGTTTTAAATGCTACTACTATCACGACGAGCGCCGCGATAAGCGGCAAAGCAGCCGGCCAAATACCTTGAGCAAACAAACCTGGCGTCAAAAGGTCGTTTGCAACGAGCGCGGCAAAAGCAGCAGGAGGAATGTAGCTCAGCGCCCTCGTAGCACTCTCGGGTAAGGTATGCCCTTTGAGCAAAAACAAGGGCAACACGCGACATGCAAGCATAGTAAGCGCACAGCACACAAACACAATAAAAAACTGCGTCCAGTCCATCATGAGCTTTTCACCTCGCTTTTCCCTGCATGTCTTAAGGCATACGTAAGCATCGCTGCTGCAACACCTGCAAGTGCTCCAATCAAGATAGCAGGTCCTGATAAACCAAGCAGTTTGCATACATATACACCTGCCATCGCGACAGCTACTGCGACACCGTTTTCGATGCTAATTTTTTGCGAACAGAGCAAGCAAATAAATATGGATGTCATTGCAAAAGATGCGATAGCCAAAGGAATACTTACCGCACTACCTACAAGTGAGCCTATCACATTTGACAAGGCCCATGAGCTTTGCGAAAACAAATTGACAAGCAAGGCCTGCCCAACCGACCAATCGCCTTTTTCAAACTGCGCAGTATTTACCCCATAGCTTTCATCGGTCACAGTCGCAGCAAATAAGAAAGCAAGTCGCTTTCTCGCTTTTTCACAATAAGGCGCAAAAGAAGCAGCGTAGAGCATTTGTCGGGTGTTTATCAATGACACGCTTGCGATAATTGAAGCAATCGATGAGCCGGCCAAAAACATGTTTGGAATCATGAACTGACCCGCACCCGAATAAAATAAAGCTGAAAGCAAAAACACTTGCAGAGGACCAAGTCCAATCGATACCGACAAGATACCGCAAGGTATGCCAATAGCCACATAACCTAGCATAATAGGCAATGCGGCATAAAAAGATAGTTTTATGTGTGAACGCGAAAGCATAGCGTTCGAAATTATAGCCGCGCAGAAGCTTTTGTTCGAAAAAAACTTGAGCTTATGCCAGCCAAATCACAAAGAGACCACGTATGAGCAAAAAACAACAACGCTGCCATTAGTGAGCCTCGCTAAGATAGCACCAGCGCACCGACGACAGCCGAGCAAGTCATCGAGTCCGAGACAACTTCAAGCCTTATACATCAAAGCAATGCGGCTAAGACCCCTTAAATCACCCTACTCGGATGCCGACACCAAAGAATGCGGGATAAAGAGCTCTTGGAACTGAGCTTTTGCAAAGCGGTCAGTCATGCCAGCGATGTAGTCAGCCACAGCGCGCGCGTCACTACCCTCAGATATAGCGCGATACTCTTGTGGAACCTCATCTATATGCTCACAGTAATAATCAAAGAGAGCCTCAATAAGTCGTGTAGCTTTTTTCACTTCGGCCACAACAACACTCGATAGATATACCTTATCAAAGAGAAACGCGCGTAGCTTTATCATGGCATTCCATATTTCAGGACTCATGGCTATGTCTTCGCGTTTTACGGAAGTTTCCACTAAATCAAGCACAAGCGTCTCGATGCGAGAGGAATGATTTTTACCCAGTAACTCGTGCGTTGACTCAGGCAAGTCATGCTCAGTTAAAATACCAGCTCGTATTGCGTCATCAATATCGTGATTTACATAGGCTATACGGTCCGCTATAGCAACGATGCGACCTTCAAGCGTCTCTGCTTGTTCATCTCCTGTGTGATGCAAGATACCATCGCGTACTTCTGATGTGAGATTAAGCCCATTGCCGGCGTTTTCTATCAACTCGACTACGCGCAAACTTTGCTGATTATGCCTAAAGCACGCGCGGCCTTGAGTACTCTTTGGATTAATACCCGCCTGCTCAGCAAGGCATCGAGCAAGCGCATCTTCGCCCGTATGTCCAAAAGGCGTGTGTCCCAAATCATGCCCGAGCGAAATAGCTTCCGTCAAATCTTCATTGAGACCAAGAGCTCGCGCGCAGGTGCGCGCAATTTGCGAAACTTCAAGCGTATGTGTTAAGCGCGTGCGAAAATGATCCCCTTCTGCTGCAAGAAATACCTGCGTTTTATGCGAAAGACGACGAAATGCCTTAGAGTGTAAAATTTTGTCACGGTCGCGCTGATAATCGTTTCGCAAAATGTCAGGCGCACTTGAACGTGCGCGGCCCTCGCTTTCGTCAGCAAATGACGCATCCACTGCTAAAAGCTGATGCTCAGTTTGTTCTTGATTTTCACGATATACAACCCGCATGGCCGCCTCCTTGCAAAAGAGATGTCATGCGCTTAGTGTAGCAGATTTTTTCTTTATTGCGAGCTTACTTGTGCAATATGGCAAGGTTCAAATACGCCCTTTTCCGTGATGATGCCACTAACGAGCGCAGCGGGCGTCACATCAAACGCAGGGTTATACACTTCAACTCCCGCAATAGGTGCCTTCAACACTTCATCCGATGAACGCATCTCTATAGGGATATCTACACCACTCTTGCAATTTAGGTCGATGGTTGATAGAGGTGCTGCCACATAAAAAGGGATACCATGATGCGCAGCGCAAACAGCTAGACTATAGGTACCAATCTTGTTAGCAACGTCGCCATTTGCTGCGATGCGATCCGCCCCTACTATAACCACATCAATCTCACCTGCACCCATAAGACTTGCTGCCATGTTGTCACAAATTAGCGTCACCGGCACACCAACACGCGAAAGCTCCCATACACTCAGCCGCGCACCTTGTCCAACCGGACGTGTCTCATCTACATACACTCGCGATATCATACCCTGAGCAAAAGCGGAATACACTACCCCAAGTGCCGTACCATAAAATACCGTAGCAAGACTACCAGCGTTGCAATGTGTCAGCACACGCAAGCCTTCCGTGCTTGTGGGTGCTAGTGTATGTATGTCGTCTGCGTTTGCGTGTGCGGGTTTGTGCAAACCTTCCGTACTTTCGTGCGTGGGTGTGTGTATGTATCCTTCGTTCGTGAGCGTGTGTATACACGCCCCCTGTGCACTCGAAGACATATGTGATCGTAGAGCCAAAACTCCATTTTCACCAATAGCACGATTGCAGGCTTCATCATCACGCTCCATGCGTTTTACTTCATCGAAGAGCGTTTGCGCAAGTACTTCTAAATTTGTAGGTGAGACGACCATAGCATCAGCTGGCTCACCATCTATAAAATCACTTACCACCTTGAGTATATGATTAACTGCCCACGCAAGATTTACTGCCGTCGGACGCGCGCAAGATACCTCACGTCCCACACGCTCTATTTCTTCAAGAAAATAAGTCGCAGCGCCTCCGCAGCCAAACCGCAAAGCTTCTTTTACACCAAAGTTGTTTGCCCAAAGAGCGAGAGCTGCCGCACCCGCAACACCTATGGCAGGTGCTCCCCTTACAGCGAGGGTCTTTATAGCCTCTATTACTTCCTCGTAAGTGTTTGCATGTACATACTCGAGAGCCACAGGTAGTTTTCGTTGATCTACATATACAAGCTCGACGCTACCCTCACCCGTGCGACAAAGCTCGATAGTGCGAGGTAGACACTCTAGCGCAAGTCTAGGCTTTTTAAGACTTTTTGTATTCATATACCTTCATCTCTCTACTATCGATGAGACGCATTAGACGAGTATGCAAAATATAGCTTCACCTTCGAAATACAAGCGCTCACCTTCGATATAAAAAGGCCGGGTAAATAGTCACCCGGCCTTTTTCATCTAGCTGTTAGGCGCCAACGTAGAGCTTATAAATCTTTAAGCCTCAAGCGCAGCTTGTGCAGCAGCCAAACGAGCTACTGGCACACGATAAGGAGAACAGCTCACATAGTCAAGGCCACATGCTTGGAATGTATGAATCGAGTCTGGGTCGCCGCCATGCTCGCCGCATACACCGCAGACAATGTCAGGATTACCCTCATGTCCAAGCTCCACACCCATTTTCACAAGCTTAGCAACACCTGGGTCGATAGTTGCGAAAGGATTGTAGGGCAAAAGATGCTGCTCGAGGTATTGAGGAACAAACTCAGCCTCAACGTCATCACGGCTAAAGCCAAAGGTGGTTTGTGTGAGGTCGTTTGTACCAAAGCTAAAGAAGTCAGCTTTTGTGGCAATCTCGTCAGCAGTTACCGCAGCACGTGGAAGCTCTATCATGGTACCAACTTCGATGTCGAGCTCAACGCCTTCTTCAGCAGCAACTTCAGCGATGGTCTGTTTAGCAACGTCACGCAATTTCGCAAGCTCAGCCACAACAGAAACAAGCGGAATCATAATCTCAGGTTTTGGATCAAGCCCTTCTTTCTTGAGACGAGCTGCTGCTGTGGCGATTGCACGAACTTGCATAACCGGCAAAATAGGATAAACGATACCGAGGCGGCATCCGCGCAGGCCAAGCATCGGGTTCTGCTCTGCAAAACCGTCAATCTTTTCCATGAGTTCGCGCTTTTCTGCAATCTCGGCAGCGGGGACACCAGAAGTTTCCATCTTTGCGATTTCCACATCAAGCGCACGACCACTCTCGAGGAACTCATGCAGCGGCGGGTCAAGCAAGCGTACAATAACTGGCAGGCCATCCATCGCCTTAAACATGCCATAGAAGTCTCCCGTTTGAGCCTCGAAAAGCTCATTTACGGCCTTTTCACGCACAGCCTCATCTTCATTCAAGATGAAAGTCTGAATGATTTGCTTACGCTCACCTAAGAACATATGCTCCGTACGGCAAAGACCAATGCCTTCTGCGCCAAAGTCGCGTGATAGCTTTGCGTCTTCGGGGTTATCAGCATTAGCACGCACACCAAGAGTGCGGAACTCGTCAGCCCACTCAAGGATAGTGTCAAGATCGCCCGTCAACTCAGGCATAACCAAATCAACTGCGCCAAGCACCAAGATACCAGTAGTACCATCGAGAGAAATCATATCACCCTCGCGGATGACAATGTCTGTGCCTTGCACGGCGGCTTGCTTTTTCACAGCGTCAATCTTTAGAGCCTCAACACCGCACACACATGGAGCGCC
>CAYNWQ010000061.1:0-7572 GCA_964400955.1 uncultured Gordonibacter sp.
CGGATGTCTACGATGCACTTACGAGCGAGCGCTGCTACAAGCCGGCATTTACTCATGAGCGCGCCGTAGAAATGATAAAGGCTGGCGAATGCGGAACATTCAATCCGCTTTTGATACAGTGCCTCGACGACATCGCTGACATGCTTAAAAGCATCATGAGCAAAAACACTCATTATGATTTTTCCTATGACGCTATATCAGTTGCAAACGAAGTGCTCGCAGATGACGACCTCCCGCAAGAAAACCTGCTCTATCACTTGCTCGAACTAGAGCGTCGCAAGAAAGACTTTTTCATGGACTGGGGTAGCGGTGTGCAATTTGACTATGACAAACTGCAAAACAAAATCACCTACGTCACCGCACAAGACGAAGGCGTAGGCTTACGCAAAATAGAATTTACCGACCGCACAGACGAAAAAAACGTCCTGCCGGTAGAGTACTGGGATATGCTAGGCGATATGCTCAAACAAGGTGGACGCGAAAAACCCTTTATAGAAACCACGGTTGAGCTCAAATACGATGACATATCTTATCCCTACAGGATAAAGGCAGTTGCACTCTACCCCGAAAAAGGAAGCGACTACATCGGCATCGTCGGCCAACTCAACAAAATCTAACAGAACTCTGAGCACGAAGCGCAAGTCCTGCGCTTCGATTACCTGCAAGCCAAGCAAAAAAGCCGTTTGATACAAACGGCTTTTTCGTTAGCGGTGCTCCCATAGGCGGCTTTTTCATTAACGGCGCTCGCACAGAGCGCGGATTTTACATTAGCGACGTTTTAGCTCAGAAAACGTCGCCCCCCCCCCAGATTTTCTAGACAAAATCTCATGGAGGGTTCTCTCGAGTGCTGCAATATCAACCGGCTTGGCGAGATGCGCATCCATGCCTGCGTCAAGGCACTCTTGCACATCTGAACTAAAGGCATTTGCGGTCATAGCGATGATAGGAATAGTTCTCCCAAGCGTATTTTTGCTGTTTCTGATATGATGCGTCGCTTCCATACCGTCCATTTTCGGCATTTGTACATCCATAAGTATCGCGTCATAGTCTCCCGGATGCACGCTCTCAAACGCACGCACGAGCTCTACACCATTAGGATAAATGTCGCACGTCGCGTTATGCATAGCGAGCAAAGCTTCTAGGATCTCGGCATTAAGCTCGTTATCCTCGGCGCAAAGGAAGCGCTTACCAGAGAGAGGGGTACGCATATCGTCATCACCTGAAGTAATCTCACCTCGCGCATTTTTAACCGCAACTGCAAGATTTTCTAAGAAAAACGGACGAGGAATAAAGCCATCTACCCCGCTATTTTTAAGCATCTGGCGCACGTGTTTTCTGTGGGCATAGTCGCAGCAGAAAATGAGCGTGTCATCTTTGACGATAGCGCGCAACAAATTTACCGCATGTGTGAGTTTATCATTATCGAGATAGCCTGAGAGCAACACGGCATCTGCCATGCGCTCGTTAAGCAACGCGACAGCATTTTCCGGAGATGCAGCCACACGCAAGTCGATACATGCTTCCTTAAACGCTGCGCGCATGTTGTTAGCAAGCGTCTCTTCGGTAGTAACAAGCACGACGCTTTGCACTATCTCAGCCTCGTAAGCCTCTTTATCTATAGGCATAGTAAGCGTCACGTCAAAACGTGTGCCTTTATTGGGCTCGCTTTGTACGGTGATAGTACCGTCCATTAAGTCAACGAGATTTTTGGTAATAGACATGCCAAGACCTGTGCCTTGCACCTTGTTTGTCAGAGAGCTTTCCTCACGCGTGAAAGGCTCAAAGAGATGCTCGAGATACTCTGCAGTCATGCCGTAACCATTGTCGATAACTGACGTTACAATGGTTGCGTGACCCGGCAAAGCACAAGGCACTTCGCGTATCTCAAAGCGGATTTTACCGCCTGACTGTGTATATTTCACAGCATTGTTGAGCAGGTTAATAAATATTTGACGTACGCGGATGCTGTCACCGATGAGATACTCATGAGCAACTTCGTGTACTATCATACTGAAGTCTTGCTCACGTTCGTTACTCTGTGAGCGGATGATACTTTCTATCTGGCCAGCTTGCTCAGCCATCTTGAGCGGCTCAAGATTGAGTGAAACTTCGCCCGATTCAATCTTGCTCATGTCTAAAATATCATTGATAAGTCCAAGCATGTAGTTGCTTGAGGTCTTGAGCTTTCTGATATAAGCAGGCATTTTCTCGCGGTCGTCTAGGTCGCCTTCCATGAGTTCTGTGATACCTACGATAGCATTCATGGGCGTACGGATATCGTGGCTCATGTTAGCCAAGAAATTACTCTTAGCTTTTGTGGCGCGGTTTGCCGCATCGAGCGCTTCTTCTATCTTGTGTTGCGAGATTTGCAATTGCTCGTTGGTATGCTCGAGGAGCCTATTTGACTTCTCAAGCGCTTCTTCGTTTTCTATCTTTACTTTTAAGAGCTTTCTGTTGTTTTGGAAACGCATAAAGACAGACACAACTACCGCGAGCAACATCAACAGTGCAAACACCACAAGCACAAACACCATAAGCATCGAGTTAACCATGCTTACAGTCGAAGAAGCTACCTCATCAGAAGACACTAAAAAGAGCATACCCCAATCATAGGCCGGCATTCGGTCATAGACGACATAATAGGTTTGACTGCCGGATGCAACCTCGGTGCATGCCCTGCCGTTTTTATTACAGTACTCGACAAAACTCTCAAAACTATCCCCATGGGTGCAGGTCAGCTGCGAGAGACTATGAAACACATTTTTACCTTCAAAGGTTAAACCTTCTATCGCACCGTCTTCAAACAAAACGGTGCCGTTAATGTCAACGATATATACGAGGTTTTGCTCTCCAAAAGCTGAGCTATGAAAATACGGCTGCATGTCTTGTATAGGACGCAACAAAACAAAATGGGTAATTTCTCGTCCATCTATCAACAAAGGACTCGAGCATTTCAAGACAAAAGCCATATAGGTATTGGTATCTAGCCAGTCAGCAATTAAGAAGCTCTGTCTCCCATCATCATCATCATCATCATCATCATCATCATCATCATCAATCTGATCAAATCCGGTCCAGATACCCTGCTTTCCGGTTTCTGTGTAATAGTAGCCATCTTTGTCTATCGCACGCAACATGAAAGTTTGTCCATAGGGGCTAAGGTCTTTTTCGCTATGCGCAATCTCTTGACATAATGAAGCTTGTGTCGTCAGGTCATTGGTGAGACAGTTCTCTTGAAATTTTTGCAGTAAGTTCCACTGAATCTCGAGCTGTACGTCGAGCTTTTCAAAAAGCTGCGCAGCGAGTTCGTCGAGCTGTGCGATAGATTCTTCATATACTTGCTCACTGGCATAGTCATAAAAAATTTTTCCCGAGACACCCGCGAGACAAACAATAATAGCTACTGCGCCTAGTATGAGCGCTAGCCTGTTTCGCCCACTATAACTGAGTCTTTTGACCATAACCTACTTGTATCTGCCTTTGTTAAACTCGTCCACTTTACAACCTTGTGGTGCTGAAAGGCTTACGTCATCAGCACCACAAATTATTAACTATACCTGTCGCGCACCTACGATGTAGCCGCCAAAGCGTCAGCTGCCGTCTCGCCAGAAGCAACTACCGACCACTTCGCACGGCCGCACCCGTCGCACACCTACGATGTAGTTTGCGTCTCTTTCGGATGCATGCCCGCACCCTCGGAGGTTGTGCTAATCACAAGCGACGAATCGAGTGTTTTTGTCGAAACCTCTTTCACTTTAAGCAGGTATTCTTTTGCGGCATCCAAACCAACAATGCCGGTATCTACCAAACCAAGCGAATCTTTCTCGTCCACGTCAACGCCACATATTACCACAGTATAGGTCTCGTCGTCTGCAAGCTCTTGACCATCAGCCGTCATAAAAACAAACGGATAGTAATATCCTGTCCCGCGAGCGTTTGTGCCGCTTTCTGCCATTTCCTTGATTTTTGACCCAGTAGCGCTAAACGTAGTCAGCGTATCATACCAACCCGTTGGCAAAAATATCGTAATCAACTCTTCGGTCATTTTGCTGGGCAGTATATGCCCATTTGCACCATAACTATTTTCCTGTATAGCTTTTACGTCAGGACTATATACGTTATACGAAATCAGAGCAGCATCAGCCCCTGTTGCTTCCATAAACATCTGACCAGAGAGCTGAGCAGCCTGTACGGTATCAAGCTCTTCGGTCGCTGTGGCGTAATAGGTCTCGCCCTCTTCTTGTATTGAGCGCTTTGTATCATCAAGCACACCAAGAGCATCTTCGGCGGTGCTTTCACCCTTAAGCCAGCTACACGTCGCTTCACCAAAAGGTACCAAGTAGTTTTCCCATCCGACATAAACGAGGTTCATCGAATGTCCGAGGCTAATCTGCTCAAGCGGCTCGGCATAAAAAGAGTTTGTTGCAACCTCAAAATCGTCAATAGAGCACATGAAGTTTGAGCTCTCACCGCACATTGCAATGTAACCCTCGTTGCTTGAAAGCACTTCTAAGAAATGCATCGCATCCTCGAGTTTTTGCTCATTACCCGGCTCGGCGAGCTCTTTATTTAAGCCATACATGCGGTTCGGAGACACATAGTAATTGTTTGACGTGCCATCCTCGGAAAGATAAGGCAAAAGACCATATTGGTCTCCAGTGCCATCTTCATTTTCTGTCTGGGTTACCATAGACCCAATATAAAAAGCAGTGTTGCCTTCTTTAAAATGCTTTTGCATGACCGAGCTTTCGCTGTAAAAACAAGCGCTGTCTATCATGCCGCAGTCAATCCATTGCTGTATGTAATCGGTACATGCGGTAACGTTTTCATTGCCAAGCGCAAAGGTATCGCTGTTGGTGTCAGCAAATTCACTCATCCATTGTTTACCTTCGGCAGTGTTCATAAACACCGACGAAGAAAGACTAAAGAAATAGTTAAACGAAGCGCCTGGCAAATCAGAAAGCACCGTGCAAACCTCGATGCCTTTTTCCTTAAGCGCAGGTATGGTCACATCGCGCAACTCGTTAAAGCTCGTTGGCACTGCGATGTTATTTTCCTCAAGCAAAGTCTTGTTATAAGTGATACCTAAGATCTGATAGTCATAAGGCAAAAGATACGCTGCGCCGTCTACCATGTATGAGCTTAGGCGGGCGCTGTTGTAAAGCTTTGACACATCGTAGTGTGTCAGGTCGAGCAAGTTTTCTTTTTGGTATTGCGCATCCCAAGCCTGCGTGGATGAATAAATATCAGGCATGATGCCAGTTTCGAGCTGTTGCTGTGTGTAAGCTGACATATTGCGCCCACGATATGGGATAACTTCGATGTTGATTTCCGGGTACTTTTCTTTTACGAGAGCGATGATGGCAGAGTAATCACGCTGTGCATCCATGATGGTGATAGGTTCGTGTTCGGTCGTCTCAGTCGATGAGTCTGCAGTGCTGTCACTTGAAGCACTCGAGCAGCCCACCATCACAGCAAGCACGCACGCCATCGCGACCAACAAAACTGATAGTACTTTTTTCTTCAAAGCGGTTCCCTCCTTAAGGTGACTAGCGCAAAGGCATATTTGCCACCTGCCTCTCAGTGTGTGTTCACAAGTCGCTTGCTCCCCCTCGCAAACTCCTTTTGCGCACATCGCTCAAACGCAGATACGCCAGCCTGAGTACGGACTGTTTCGTGTTAGGCTTTTGCCTAGCACAGCTTGGCATTAATCAATATATAAGGCAAGCCAATCATATTGTAATTGAAAAGAAAAGTCCGCGCAATATTTATGTGTCACCTATTTTGCGAGGGATGCGTCTTTATACGAGCGCGAGATCACCAGAAACGAGCGCAAGGTGTCACGAGTGGAAGTAATGTGATTATGCAAGAGTGTTTTTTCGTTATGGGCATAATTTAGCACGATATTTGTGCAAAATTTGTTATACTATTACAAACAAAGCAAAGCTTGAAAAAGGAGCTCACATAATGACACCTGCCTACGCCATACCACAAACTCGACCTATCAGTGACTTACGTAGTGACCTTGGTGGTATCTGCGATCAGGCCGCACAATCACGTGCTCCAATATTTATGACAAAAAACGGGCATGCAACGTTGGTGCTTATGGATTGCGACACCTATGAAGCTGAACGGCAACATGAACGCTATGTATTGAAGTTGCGCGAGGCAGAGATAGAAGCAAAATATCGCCCCGGTTCAATATCTACAAGCGAGCTCGACAAAACCATAGAGCATACGCTTTCTACCTATGGTGTGTAATGGAAAGGCACACCCATGCTTAAGGCTGAGTATCGACCACGCGCAGCCTATGATGTAGAGTCTATCGTTACCTATATCGCGCAGATTCATAAAGCTCCCCTTACAGCGCGTGCGTGGTATGAAAAACTAAAAGACAACGTCGCTTTACTTTGTGAAAACCCCGATTTAGGGAGGATTTTTTCCGACGAGCGACTTACTCTAAAAGAAAGGCGTACCTTTCTCGTTGGTCAATACCGTCTCTTTTATTCTTACAACAAAGACACACTTACTATCTGGCGCATACTACACACCTCTCAAGATATAGATGACTATTCACTCGTCGACTTGTCCGATTAAGACGAGTTTTGGATATATATTTTCGTCAGCGGTTGACATAAACCCTCATAAACCGCATAATATGTACGCAAAGTGCAGTGAAGGCCACACACATAAGACAAGACAATCAAAGGAAAATACATGCTAAGTCTTGAAGAATTTTACACATCAGTAGGTGCGTCTGCAGACGAAATCATCAGCAGGCTTGGCGGAAATGCCTCACTTGTTGAGCGTTTCTTAGGTAAATTTCCAGCAGATACGAGCATTGATTTGCTCGAAAAGTCTCTCTCGGACGCAGACACCGACACTGCTTTTCGTGCAGCCCATACACTCAAAGGCCTTTGCGCTAACCTCGGCATCGAAAGCCTTTTCACAAAAGCTTCTGAGGTCACCGAGACGCTGCGTGCAAGCGAACTTAAAAACGCCCAAGCTGCTTTTCCAGCACTCAAAAGCGAGTATGAGCGCGTGCTGGGTCTGTTAAAAGAAATGGGCATCAAATAGATAAATTGGCACGCATAATTATAATTGCTTGCCTAAAGACAAGTCTTTCTGCGAGCAATTATATTGGTAGAGCAATTTTTCAAGTTAACGACATTTGATAAATGAGATAGATGACTGAGGAGCACACAAGCTAACTTATGAACGACTGGTCTTTGGTTGGAGAGTATTTCGCACTGGTAATACTCATGGTTATCGCGCTTTTTATGTATGGCTCAAAGCCATCGCGCGATTTTATGCGACGTCGCACCTATTTTAATATAACGATTGCTCTTTCTGCCCTCTCTATCATTCTTGATATCGTCTGCGTTCGCGTCATCGAAAACATAAATAACTACTCTATTACCTTTGCTCTCGCAATTAATACGGCTTATTTTCTCGTTACTTACATCATGATTACCGTCATGATGTATTACTTGTTTTTGCGCGTATTGGAGTTTGTCTACGACAGCAGACATCTGCAAGCCGCCCGTGTCATACTAACTATTCTCTGCTTAG
>CAYNWQ010000062.1:0-7551 GCA_964400955.1 uncultured Gordonibacter sp.
CATTTCATGAGAGCTTAAAGCCGGTTAGCTCATGGTGACGAGCTTACAGGCTTTAAGCTAGCAGGGTCGGCCAAAGTGCACGCGCGGGAGAACCGCCGCTCCAAAACTCACTCACTCACTTACTTACTTACACCAGCAAAGATTTCGTATATGCTGCAAGCTTGGTTGAGACGGCATTTTCGCCGCCAAGTAGATAGCAGCGTTTAACAAGTCCACTTCGCTCTTTGGTGAGTAGTGTATCGATTGCTTGCGTATTGTTGTCGCTTGCAAGTAACATCACGCCGCCTTTAGCGCCTACGAGCGCACCGCCCGCCAAAGCGTCAGGGAAATTTTCGCCCGTTGCTATAGCGCAAGTGCTGATACTCATGCCACAATCAAGCGTTTTCTGTGCGATAGATGCACTTGTCTCGTAGCGTGTCTGCCCCCACCATCTCTCAACGTTTAAGCCGTATTCGGCAAGGGTGTGCTCTACGCTTTCAGACACTACCGCGCTGCCACCCACGATAACGACGTTTTTCACGCCTGTGCTGCTTTTGATGAGGTCATATGCGTCTGCAGACAAGGTGCCGTCAGTCTCTGTAAGCACTACAGGCAAAGTGTTTTTGTAAGCATAGGGACTCACCGAAAGCGCATCCCAAGGTGTGTTTCCGCTCGCAACGATGACAGTGTCAAAAGAGGCCTCTTGCATCTGCAGCTCTTTGTAGATTTGCAGAGCAGTGCCTTGTCTCGTGTCGTCGTATATACGTGTGATGTCAAGACCTGAGCTTCGCAAGCTTTCTTCGACGCTCGCACAGATGGCAGCTTCACCGCCGAGGATAATGACGCGTCTAGCGCCGAGTGTCTCGATACTTGATTTTGCCTGTGCAGAGAGGCTTATACTTTCAGTAAGTAAAAGGGGAGCGTTTTCTGCGCCAGCAAGCGCACTTGCTGCAAGCGCATCGGGGTAATTTTCTCCTGTCGCCAAGATAACAGTGCCTGTTTCGCTAAAGCCTGCGTCAACCACTTGCTGCATGGTGTCATAACGGCTCTCTCCGCTTAAACGTACGACTTTTTCATCAACTGTCTCGGCGCTAGTTTTTGCAGTAAAGGTTGACACTTCTGAAGCAAATTGCTTGTCAATTGCGCTGGCTGGATAGCGCACCTCAAAGGTGTATTCGGTATCGGGGGTGAGGTTTTTAAACTCGCCTGAGTTATACCAGCGCTCGGTTCCTGCGATGCGATATTGCGCGTCGGTTCGTCCGCTCGTATCGTCTAAGGTAATCGAAGTTGAACTGGTCTTTGCTGCTGTCACACTAGGTGCGCTTTGACGCTCGGGTAGGGTAATCGTGAGTGAATTTTTTGGGGGCAAAAAGCCTTTGAGTGCATTACTAAGTCGCAAAGTGACCGTCTCGCCGGGAGTGATTTTGACAGAAGAGTCAGTTTGCGTGCTGCCATCTGACTTGGTAATCGCTATAGTGCCAGTGAGATTGTTTGCGAGCAGTTGCTCGTTGTAGTAGTCGACTTTGTAGTCTTTATCGGTGGGGTCTAGCATGCTTAAAGGCACCTTTACGGAGTAGAGGAAAGTATCGCCTCGATAGACTTTTAGATAGTTAGGCGTCTCGCCGTCTGTTGCCGACCACGGGGCAACGCTGTCGCCGTCGTGTAGCTCGCTGCCGTCGGGGGCGACTACGCGCACGTCGCTTGTGGTATAAATCTTGCTGTTGTAGCTGCTGATAGAGACGTATCCGGCATACAAATGCAAGGTGTAGGTGGTTGAGGCGCGCACGCCCGCAGGATCAGAGCAACACAGCGTGATGGTGTGCGAAGTGTTTGCAAGACTACCAAGCGAAATCGAGCTGGAGTATTCGTTTGGCGTGAGGGTAAAAGTCTCGCCTCCATCAACAGAAGCGCTGACCTGCCAGTTAGTTACAGGTTTAATCGATATTCCGTAATCGTAGTTTGGCGTGCCATATACGCTTTCATATCCCATGATGACGTCGAAGTTTGTCGTAGGGGTATTGGCAGTAGGGTCGCCCATGTCAAGCGTTTCGGTTGTGGTGCTGGTGTAGGTGGAGCTCGTTTCGCCGTAAGAGTAGGAGCTTGTGGTGCTTTTGCTGAGCACGATGCCGTTTAAGCGAGCGGTGGTGGATGCCTCGTCGGGCCAGGCGCTGCCCGAAGTATCAGCGTCTTGTGTAAACGCTTTCAGGCATACGTTAGTGGCATACACTGCGCTGTATCCGTCGTAGAGCATGCGTCCAAGCGTGGTCCAAGTGCTGCCATCAGGAGAAACATAGCTCACCTCGGTATTGCCGTCTGCATCTTTGCCAACATAGGTCATGTCTGATTTTGCGTATTTCCCTATCGTTGCTTCTGCTGCTATGGGGTTGGTAAAGAAGGGGTTAGTCAGTTTTACGACTATCGAAAATTTCTGCCCGGATGAAAGTTTTGTTTTCAGGTCGTCATTGAGGCGTACGGTGTGGTATCCAGGGTATGGTTCGCTGCCACTTTGTGAGGTGCCAATTTTTTTGCCTGATGTGGGTTTTCCATCCTCGGGGTCGAGGTATACACTTATGGTATAAGAAGTGTTTACATCGGTAGTATAAAAACTGATAGCATCGAGCGTTTGTGCGCCCGTTGCGCTAAAGATATTTGCCATATAGGCACTTGCTCCGCTTGAAGTACTGCGAGCGTCTGGCTTAGTTGTGCCGTCTTTGGTGACCGAAAGGCTCGTCGTCCACCCGAGCGTGTCGTATTGGTAGTTGTGGTCAAAATTATCCGCCGATTCAAGCCCAACTGTGCCGGCATACACTATGGATTTGTCTTCGTAAGACACCCAGAAATATCCTTCGTCTCCCCAAGTGTTGCCCCAGCTGTTTTTCACGAGCCAAGCGCCATCATTTTTGGGAAGCGCGCTTGTGTCCCCGCCAAAATTGTTGCGTGAAAACGAGTCGTCCCAGCCCACAATGGCCACCGCATGATCGGTGCCGGGGTCAATGCTGTTGTAGATGGTGGTGTATGAGCGGCCCTCTTCATAAGGGTAGGTGTAGTTGGTGCTTGACGCTCCTGATGCGAAAAACATCACGACCGCGCCTTCGTCGTAGATGAGCTGCTTTACACTGCCAACACTCGGTTGCAGCGCGTCATCTTCCCAGATGGTATTGCCCGAAGCGGGTAGGTAAAGTGCGCTCGTGAGATGGGCGTCGGCCTCGTAGCGCGCCTCTTCGGTGATAGCTTGCGTGAGAAAAGGAGCCTTATCTTCGGTGAGGGGCCCTTTCCAAGCGGCAAGGGAAGCAAGAGGCTCTTGGTAGGTGCTCGGCATCGTATAGACTTGCTGAGGGTAGCTTAAGGTACCGCTCGCTTCCTCTTCTTCGTTGCCGTTGTAGGTAAACCACGCGAGGTGCGCACAAGAAAGTTGCAGACCTGGATAATATTGTGTTGCAGTACTTTCTGCGGCGGCAAGGGTCGCAAAAGCCCAGCAATTTTGGGTGACTGACTGGTCGCGTACATAGCTTATGCGTCCCGTGTCGCGCAGGTCATATGAGCTTGGGAGGGTTGCATCGCTAAGCGTTTGCATGCTGCCGAGCTCACCGGTTTCTGCGGCTTTGCTGTAAGAGTCAGCGAGATAGCTGAGGTCAACAGGTCCTGTTGTAAGAGTGGTGGTGGAGGTGCTAGATTGCGCAGTGATGTCAGTGCTGCTTGTAGTGGCGCCTGTGTCACCGGCGTCTTCACTCGCTTCGTCGCCTGTGATGTCAGTGTCGCCCGCGAGACTTGCGCTTTCGGCGCTTTCGATGATGCTTGCGCGCTCGTCTTGGTAGTCGAGATAGGCCTCGCTTACGGTCGAGGGTGTGATGACGATATCTTGCGCATCGTTTGTCACGGCATCGTCGCTTGTGGTTGTCTCGGCATCGTCGCTTGTGGTTGCCTCGGCATCGTCGCTTACCTTTGCCTGCATGCTGTCTAGGCTCGCTGCGCTTTGCTCCCCGTTTGCCCTAATGTTTGTCTCAACGCCACTCGCAAACGTAGGCGTAAACGCACATATGAGAGCTACAGAAACAAAAATCGAGAGCAGTTTATGTGCCACGCGAGGCGCGCACAACCTATGCGCCATGTTAGGCGCGCACAACCTATGCGATTTGTACAACTTGTGTGACTGGTTCGACTCACCTTGCTCGTTTGGTTTATGTGAGGTGTGCATGGGTATCGTCCTCCCTGATGTCTTTGCGAAAAGCCTGTATGTGACGCGCTATCTTTTCGCGCGAAGTATAGCATGTGGGACGACTTACAAAACAAGTCGATGGAAGTATACTTTTTTTAGTTGCACAAGGTTTCGAAAGGTGTGCAATCGTGCTATCCTTTGCGAATTACGAGAGAAAGGCGAAATGCACAAATGGAAGCAATGCAAGCAATAGTTAATGGCACCTACCTCACAGAGATTTTGCATGGTATAGCACAGGGTCTACTTGGGCCTACTATGGTGGTTATTATCTTGCTGGTAGTAGCTACTTTGTTTTTCATAGGGCAGGTTATAGTCGAGTTTTTCACCGAGAGGCGCGGCTTTAAAGAAAACCTCCCCGGCATCATAAACGACGTGAGCGCAGCTCCCTATGCTGACGTTACGACTTTAATCGAAAAAAGTCGCCTGCTCAAAATACAAAAGGCAGGACTTGTGGTGGTTTCTAACAATATGGGTTTGCCCGAAGAGCCTCTCTTTGCGCTTGCACAGGTGCAGGTGGCGCGCGTGAGCAAGCACTACCAGCGCAGGCTTGCTTGGACTGAGGTCATGTCAAAGATTGGTCCTATGCTTGGATTGATGGGTACGCTTATCCCTCTCGGTCCTGGCATTGTGTCGCTTGGACAGGGCGACACCGCGTCACTGTCGCAATCGCTGCTTGTTGCATTCGATGCGACAGTATGCGGTTTGGTATGTGCGGTTGTAGCACTTATTATCAGCAAGATTCGTGCAGGTTGGTATGCGGAATACCAAACGGCGCTCGAGGCTTTGATGAGTTGCGTGATTGATAAGGCCGCGCGCGCACGCGCTGAGCAGGTGCAGTTGCCTTTTAACTATCGGGGTGACCCGCTTGCAGAATGGGCGCAGCTGTCAAAGAGCGCCGCGAAAGGTGGCGCGATGAGTGGAGCTAACGGGGCTATGCTCAATGGCGCGCCGATTGACGGTGCGATGCAAGCGGCCTCGCCAGCGGTAAGTGGCGCGGTGCCAGCAACCACAGAAGCTGCACTTACGTCTGGTGAGCGTAATGCGTAGTTTTTCGCAAAGTCGTTTTTCTGCAAGTCAATTTCAAGCAGAAGACATCAACCCAAGCGCTTATATCGTAAACCTTGCTGACTGCATGCTCGTTTTGGCCTGTGGGTTTATGGTGGCTATGATAACGTATTGGAATCTCGACATCTCGAGTACGACTGAGCTAGATAATACCGAACTCGAAGAAGTGGATCCGTCTGTTATCGACGAAGACGAGATAGGGTCAGGCGGTACGTCTTATATCGAGCGTGGCACGGTGTATCAAGACCCTTCAACGGGCAAACTTTACATGGTAGAGCCAACGGGTGACGACGTGAACGGCACTGATACTTCGGATACTTTAGACACCACAGATGGCTCAAGTGGCACAAGCACTACGAGTGGCACGAGCACTACGGATACTTCGAGCTCCGCGAGCGCTAGCACCACTGACTCTGCTAGCAGTACAAACTCTGCGAGCAGCACAGATACCGACGGCGTGCGCCACTTGAAAAGCACTGACGAGTAGGGTAGCGCCTTGGTATTTCGCAAACTGACAGCACACCACAAAGCGCTCGTTATCATGCGTTTTTGCGCCGTGTTTGCGGTGGTGTTTGCGGTCGTTTTCGGCATAGAGCTTGCACTAGCACAAGGCGCCAACGACAGCCCTGCTATCATCGACCTTACTATCACGGCGCACGAGTCAAACACAGCTTACGCTTACGCGACGAATTCACAACCTGGCAGTGCGAGTATCACGGTTAAAGGTGAGCCTTTGTGGCTTGATAGCGTTATCACCTGGGGTGATTATTCCGAAAACCGCAATGACGACCGCGTAAAGTGGACGGTTGATGACTATAGCATCGCTACTATTCGCGAGGGCAGCGGCTACCTCGTCCCGCTTGCTGACGGTACCGTTACGGTAACGGCGACGGTCGATCAAAATACGGCAGACGGCGAGCCGCTCGTCGCACGTGTGGTCGTGACGATAACGGGGCAAACTGATGCGCGCTACGTGACAGGTATCACGGTTGTCGATGAGTCCGGAAATATTGCAGACCCTACTTTCATCATCGATGCCGACGAAAACACCCGTCGCGAGATGCAGTTTTACGCGCTCGTGGATGTGTATGACCCAGCAACTGATACCACGCAGACCTACAACACCAAAAACGGTCTATTGTCGAGTCAGGCAAGTGACCTTACAGACCTGACGTGGTCGCTTACGTATTCGGGAAACGATGACTACATCGAAGATGCCACTGGTCTTTTCCGTGCCGGGGGCACCGACTCCAAAAACGAAGTGGTCGCGTCTACCTATGGCGGCAAAAGTAATGCTTATGTTACCGGTACGGCTATGGTGAGCGTAACGGGTGGTGCGCAGTCTGAAGAGGGCTATCACCCGCAAGATACGCTGACCATAGAGGTGTATTACGACGATGTCTACGACGAAAGCACTGGCCAGCGTAAGCTTTTCAAATCGATGACCTATACCGTGAGTGACCTTGAGGCGATGGGTGCTGAAACGCTTACCTACACCATGCCTGACATTGCAAACAACACAGGTGCCTCAAAAAATACCGGCTATGGTGTCAATTTTTCGACGCTTTTGAAGTACGCTGAGGTCGATATCGACAGCGTGAAAGAGTTTTATTTTGGCACGTGGGATAACATCACCTATTCGGTTTCAAGTACGTATCTCTTTGATACGACGCGCTATTACTTGCCTAATGCCGACACCGAAGAAATCAAATACGTGGGCGCCGAACAAGTCTATCCTATGATTGCCATACAGGACACAGGCTGGATACCAGTGAGCGATACGTCGCGCGGGGGAGCTGGCCCTTGGTATGAGTGGCGTGAAAACGACCGCTTTCATTTGCTTTCGGGTACTGACATGAATGGCAATAACTCCGGTACGACGCAGGTGAAATGGATTAACACCATTAAGTGCATCATGGAGGGTTCTCCTGCGGCTGATGTACTTGAGCCCGACGATCCAGATGAAGAGCATAAAGAGACCACGCCTGATGGTACAAATACTAAGACTCAAGGCTCGTCTGCCGAAGGCAGCGGTTCAGGCTCTGGTGGTGAGGGCACAGGTTCTGGTGGCGGTGGCTCGCTTGGCACGGTTGGGGGAGACGCTCTCGGTAGCGCAGGCGATGGTGTCGGTGCACAAGGAGAGGCGGGCGGCACTGCTGCACGTCCGTGGCGCGTGTATGAGATGATGAGCAAGGACTCGACGGTGCTCGATATACTCAGTGACGATAATCCGCTAGCGCCTTTTGTATTGCCTTTTGCCATTGCCGTTGTGGTGGCGGGCGGCCTCGAGG
>CAYNWQ010000063.1:0-7522 GCA_964400955.1 uncultured Gordonibacter sp.
AGCCAAGGCGTCATCAAAGGCTATTTCTGCTGGGGTATGAATCCGTGTCATTCCGCACCTAACGCGAGCAACGTGCGCCGCTCTATGGCAAACCTTGACTGGCTCGTGGTGGCTGACCAAGTAGCAACCGAATCTGCTACGTTCTGGAAAGCTCCTGACATGAACCCTGCAGAGATTGACACCACGGTTTATTTCTTGCCCTGCGCTCTCATTTACGAAAAGCCAGGCGTTATCTTGAACTCAGGACGTTGGTTGCAGTATCGCTATAAAGCAGTCGAGCCTTGGGAAGAAGCAAAGCCTGACTATGAGATGTGCGACCTTTTGTGGACTGAGATTTGCCGCCTCTACAAAGAGGAGGGTGGTGCAAATCCTGACCCGATTCTCAATACTAAGTGGGACTACTACGTTGACGGCAAGATTGACTCTCGTCCGGTAGCTTGGGCACTCAACGGCTACCGCGTGGCAGGTACTGATTGCAATACTTCCTCGTCTAAGCCTGAGACTGACCTTCTCTCTGGTTATGGCGAGCTTAAAGCTGACGGTTCTACTGCATGCGCTATGTGGATTTACTCAGGCTTTTGGAGCAACAATGACGCGCCACTCGATGCGTCCGAGCAGCCTATCGGCCGCCGCGACAACAGTGATGCTTCAGGCATTGGACTTAATTCGACATGGGCATTTAGCTGGCCTTCCAACCGCCGCATCTTGTATAACCGCAACAGCGCCGACATGCAAGGCAAGCCGTGGAATCCTGAAAAAGTGCTCGTGGAGTGGACTGGCGAAAAATGGAACCTCGTCGACCAAGCAGACTTTGTGGCTGCAAAAGACGGCGTGCCCGTACCGCCTAACAACAAGACCTTCTTTATGCTTTGGGAGCAAAATGCTCGCCTCGAAAGTTACGGCATGACTGACGGTCCTTTGCCTGAGCATTTCGAGCCTTTCGAGTCGCCGACTTCAACGAACCCGCTCAACGGAGCATTTTCCAATCCGTGCGCATTTGGTGTTAACTATGAGTCCACTAAGCGCGGCAGCGTGAGCGACTATCCTATCGTTGCGACCACTTACTCAGTGACTGAGATGTGGCAAACAGGTGGCCAGACTCGCATGTGTCCGGCGCTCGTTGAGGCTATGCCTTCGCAGTTCGTCGAAATGAGTGAAGAGCTTGCAGCTGAAAAGGGCATCAAAAATGGCGAAGACGTGCGCGTGTACAACAACCGTGGTTCGGTCGTGGTACCGGCAGTCGTTACTAAGCGTTTGTCTCCTATGACCATCAACGGCGAGACGAAGCATTTGGTTGGACTTACTCACCATTACAGCTGGGCTGGCATATTTGGCACAGGAGATACAGTAAATGACCTCACGCCAAACGTAGGTGACCCAAACTCGTTTACGCCCGAATACAAGGCGTTCCTCGTGAACGTGGAAAAGGCTTAAGGGGAGGAGTGAGAGATGTCTAAAAAAGCGATACTATTTGATTCCTCCAAATGCACAGCTTGCAAAGGATGCCAAGTGGCCTGCAAATGCTGGAACCTTTTGCCTTCACCAACAGGCTTAAACGAAAACAAATTTAGCGGTACTCACCAAAACCCACCTGATATCAATGGCGACACCCGTCTCATCATCACCTTTAACGAGACTGAGCCGCCAGCGGCCTTATCAACTAAACCTATCGGCTGGGCGTTTGGTCGCCGCAGCTGCCAGCATTGTTGTGACGCTCCTTGTGTGACGGTGTGCCCGGGTGGCGCGCTGTCAAAAGACGAGGAGACCGGCTTTGTCACCGTGGATGACTCCAAATGTGTGGGTTGTCAGTACTGCAGCAGTGCGTGTCCGTTTGACGTGCCACGCTACTACAATGATGGTACCTTTGGTAAAACCATCATCAATAAATGTTCAGGTTGTGTTGACCGTATCGAAAACGGCATGGAGCCGGCCTGCGTGTCTACCTGTCAACCAAATGCACTCAAGTTTGGCGACCGTGGTGAGATGGTCAAGATTGCCAACGAAAAAGTAGAGTGGTTGCACGAGCAAGGCTATACAGATGCTTGTGTAGCAGGTGATGATCCTGATTACCGCACGCATGTTATCCATGTGCTCAAATATGGTAAAGCTGCTCATGGTATGATTGAAAATCCGCAGGTACCCGCAACCGTTGCTATGACGCAAATCATGAAGCCAGTGACGGGTGCTATCAGCGGTCTAACTGTGCTTGGTCTTGGTGCTATGTTTGCGCTCGGTGTGGGTTACTCACGTCGCAAACTCGTGTACAACCCAGAGACGCAAGACACCATCGACTATGATACCGGCGAGGTTATAAAGCAAGGCGATGGTCAAGATGAGACCTCGGTCAAAGATCACATCTTTGAAAACCTTCCCATCGGGAAAGGGGGCAAACATGAGTAACGAAGTAGTGAGCGTAAGTGCTGAATATGCCGCAAAAGACAAAGCGTTTCTCGACGAGAGAAAAAGCGGAGGCACTGAAAAGCGCATCGTGCGTCATTCTTTGCAGGCGCGCCTTACTCATGGCATAACGGTTATATGCTGCATACTTTTGTGCTTCAGCGGACTCTTTGTTTTCGTGCCGCAACTTGCTCAAGCGATAGGTGCTCAGACGGTGTTTATCATCCGTATGTCTCATCGTGTGCTTGGTATTATCTTTGTCGGTGTGCCGCTCATCAGCGCTATTTTAGCTCCAAAAGGTGTGGCTCATATCTTTAAGAACCTTTTCCATTCGTGGGATAGCGATGACAAGAAATGGATGATGCTTTTCTTCCCGTATTTGTTTATGGCCAAATGGATTCATATGCCAGACCAAGGTGAAGTAAAGAGTGGCCAGCGTTTTGCAGACGGTATGCTGTGGCTCAATGGCTTTTTGATGGCAGTAACAGGCGTTTTGCTTATGATTGGCTCAACGGTTGCTGATTTTGGTGCGGCCTATGGCGTCATCCTGTTTTTGCACGACCTCGGCTTTTTGATGATTGCCGTGTTTGGTATGGCACACATCTTCTTGGGCGGCGGTATTTTCCAACCTTATCGTGGCACCCAAAAGCTTATGTTTGGTGACGGCACCGTATCCGAATCTGATGCTTTATATCACTGGGGTCACTGGGCTCGTGAAGAAATCGAAAGTGGCGAACACGTAATCGAAAAGCCCGTCAAATAATTTTGGTTATAACTCGAGCGTAAAACTCGGGCATAACCCAGATACAACTTAAGGGCGTCGCCTGAGTACAACTCGGGTATAACAAGAGGGTATAACTCGCAAAAAGCTCTCGTCTGTTTGAAGCGAGTTATACCCTTACTATGAGAGGCAAATGTAATGCGCAAAAGCGAGGCGCTGTGCGCGAGAGAAAGGCAAATGAGATGAATCTAAAACGCATTGATGCAGCAATAAAAGTCTATGCAGAGCATCTTGATGAGGCAGATCTCGCCCGCCTCGCATTTTTCCGTAAACTCTGGGGTATCATCGATGAGACCGAAAGCGACCTTGTTCGTCGTGCTTCGACGGGCGACGATGCTATTGTTTCCTACACGGTACCTACAAAACGCGAGCTTTCGCGTGCGGTCAAGACAGGCACGCCGGTGCTCGATATTGCTCCTGTTGCGATAGACGCACAGGCATTTGCGGCCACGATGGAGGGAATCGCAGCCTGCATGGTAGAAAACGGCAGCTACGCAAAGGACTTACAAGAAAGTCTTCTTTCACGCAAATGGGATCGTCTCGTTGCGGCAAGTGATATAAGCCAAGCGGGCACAGACCCTAATGGCTACGTCAGTGCATTTTGTGACTTACTCGGCGATGATGGACTTGATGAACAAGCGGCATATTTGGGCGCTTTGGTTTGTTCGCTTGCTTTGCGCGCATTTTTAGAAAAGCCAGCTGAGCTTATCAGCGCAGCGCTTAAAGATGTTGCGCAAGAATCGCAATATTTCCCGTATTGTCCTGTTTGTGGGGGAGCAGCGGGAGTGGCACGTGTCGGTGTGACTGAGCACAGTGATGGGCGCGGCAAAGAGCTTTGGTGCCCACAATGCGGGGCTGCTTGGGAATTTGAGCGCGTACGTTGCGCTCGCTGCGGCACGCAAAATCAAGCACACTTGCATTATTTCAATCTTGAGGGCGACGATGCCCATCGTATCGCAACCTGCGATGAGTGCGGAGGTTTTGTACGCACGGTCTATCAGGACAGCGCGCTTGCTCCTTTTGCGTTTGAGGTAGAAGACGTGGTCATGGCAAAGCTTGACCTCGTGGCACTTCAGCATATGCAGCAAACGCAACAAAAGCAACAAAAGGAACAATCCTAGTTTGCGCGCCGCGCGCTATGAGCGATAACTCGTAGCGCACGTGTCGCGCGCTGCGGATACAACGCACGTTATAAGCGTCGCGCGCTATGAGCGATAACTCGTAGCGCACGTGTCGCGCGCTATATGCGAGCTACTCGCAATGCACACACTTCACAAATAATAATTCCTGCTTGCAAGCATGCGAACTCTGCTACAATAAGTGCATCTGAAAGAGTGCAATTAAACGTGGGAGATGAGCAAAAGTGACGAGTAGCACGCTTGTATGTCCAGCCTGCAAAGCAGAGTGCCTCGACGTGCGCAACTATATCTCCATGATGGTTTTACGCCAAGATGCTGCACTCTTTACTCTGAAATGTCCAACTTGTGGCGCAACCGTGTCAACTCTACAATCTATCCCTCGTGAGCTTATCGAAGAAGTGCAAAGTATTGCTGTTGAGCTAGGCGCAGGGATGTGTCGCGTTTAGGCAAAAATGTTTATGTGCCTCTTTCGAAAGTAAACGTATGCTTGATTCAATTTATCACTCCATAGACCCTGTTATTTTTTCTTGGGGCCCTATTTCTGTGCGTTGGTATGGTGTGGCTTATGTGCTCGGCTTTTTGTGCGCGGCACTCGTTTTGTGGCGCACTGCGAAACGCTGGCGTATCCGCATAGACACTGACGCGGTGCTTACCATCATGTTTTGCGTCATCGTGGGTATCATCGTGGGTGGCCGCGCAGGCTACGTTATATTTTACGGTGACGGGTACTATCTCGAAAATCCCCTTGAGATATTTGCTTTTAATAAAGGCGGCATGAGTTTTCACGGAGGGCTTATAGGTGCTCTGCTTGCTGGTATTGTCGCGGCAAAGCTGACGCATATCCCGTATCTCACTTTGGCCGATTTGGGCTGCATTGGCGCGCCTATTGGGCTCTTCTTTGGGCGTTGTGCAAACTTTATCAATGGCGAGCTTTGGGGAGCGGTGACTGATTTGCCGTGGGGTGTGGTATTTGGCGGCAGCGCCGGTACGGCTCCGCGTCATCCTTCTCAGTTGTATGAGGCGTTTCTTGAGGGCGTGGTACTTTTTATCGTGCTGTATGCACTGTCGCGAAAACAGCCACCGCGTGCACGGGGTACCCATTTCGGCGTGTTTTTAGTGCTCTACGGCGTTTTCCGCTTTGCGATAGAGTTTGTGCGTCAACCGGATGCACAGCTGGGGTATCTGTGGGGTGGTTGGCTTACGATGGGGCAAGTGTTGTCAGCGCCACTTATGGTAGTGGGAGCGTGTGTACTTGTGTTTGCATGCAGACGACATCTGCCGCAATGTGGCCTTGAGGAGTTTGCGGCTGCGACAGCCGGCGAGGGCGCGGTTGCGAGTGGCGAAATATCTGCAGATACTACGTTAGGCGCATTCACGCAAGACGCTATAGCTGAGTCCGCACAAGACGATATAGCTGCAATCCCACAAAATGAGGAGGATTAAACGCTATGGGATTTTTTGATGAGGCGCAAGAGGTATTTGATAAAGGCAGAAGTGCTGCAAAAGGCGCGGTTTCAAGTGTTGCTGTTGAGAAACATGCCTTTGTGCGCGAGTTTGTGCGTATGTGCACCGATGCATATCTGCAGGGCTGGCATGAGCGCAATGGGGGCAACCTCAGTTATCGTATGAGCGCCGAAGAAGTGTCTTCGTGCCGGACGTTTTTTTATACTACGCCGAGCTCGTGGGTTGCACTCGATGTGGTCGCGCCCGAGATGGCGGGTGAGTTTTTGCTCGTAAGTGCGACGGGTGTGCACATGCGAAACGTCGCAAGTGACGTGATAAGTTCACTTGGTATCGTTGAGATTGATGCAAGTGGCGCATCTTGGAGAGTTATGTGGGGGTTTAAAGGCGGTGGAATGCCTACAAGCGAGCTTTCGGCTCATGTGCTTTGTTATGCGGCAGCAAAGCGCCGCGTCGCGCAGACATCTTACGCAAAAGAACACGTTGATGCGCCTGATATGCGCGTTATGTATCACGCGCATCCAAGCAACGCTATAGCCTTAAGTTGTGTGATGCCGCTCAATAGTGCTACCGTGACACGTGCGCTTTGGACTTGTACAAGCGAGAGTGTCATAGCTTTTCCTGAGGGTGTAGCGGTTTTGCCTTGGATATGCCCGGGTTCGCCTGAGCTTGCGCAAGCGAGCGCACGCCTGATAGAGGAGGGCTTTAACTTGGTGTTACTTGCGCAGCATGGAGTCTTTGTGGCAGGCGAAAATCTCGATGAGGCTTTTGGGCGCGTGCAAGCGATAGAAAAAGCAGCTGAAGTTTATATGAGGGCACGTGCGCTTTGCAAAAGCACAGAGCTTGTTCATACACTCACGCTTGACAATGTCCGCGAAATAGCTGCAAGGTATAAGCTTTCGCTCAACGAAGATCTACTTGACTAGCTTTTTTCTCGATTTGCACTTGCGGCTGAATTTGGCGTGCAGCCGACTTCGATTTACACTTGCGGCTGGATTTGGCGTGCAGTCGACTTCGATTTCCCTTTGCAGCTGAGTCAAGTTTGCGCTTGCAACCAGTCCAGGTCATAAAGCTGTGTGTAGCTCGTGTATTAACTTGCGCATCTGAAAACTTGTGATAACATGCAAAGGCTGTCTTAGTCTTGGTCGGAAACCAAGGCGATACTTTAAAGGAGTATATACCATGAAAGAGGGAATTCACCCGCAATATGTGGAGTGCACAGTAAAGTGCAGCTGCGGTAACACCTTTGTTACTCGTTCCACGAAATCAGAACTGAAGATCGACATTTGCAACGCTTGCCACCCATTCTTTACGGGTCAGCAAAAATTCGTTGACACCGGCGGACGTGTGCAGCGCTTTGCTGATAAATTTGGCTCAGCGAAAGATGTGGTTGCAGAGCGTGAAGCGGCCAAGAAGGCTGCAAAAGCTGCAAAAGCTGCAGAGCTTGAAGCGGCAAAGCGTGCAGAGCGTGAGGCAAAAGCTGCTGCTAAGGCAAAACGTGCTGAGGAATACGCAAAGCGCGCAGAAGAAGAAGCTGCTCGCGCAGCTGTCGTTGAGGCAGAAGTTGCCGAGGCTGACACTGCAGAGCTCGACGCAGCTGCCGCTGCTCTCGAAGTAGAGGCACCTGCCGAAACACCAGCCGAGGCTGCTGAATAATTTTTTGAGATTTTAGGTTATACATCTTCCTTTCTTAAATGTGAAAAGGCGTCCCTTGATTTGGGCGCCTTTTCACATTTCATGAGAG
>CAYNWQ010000064.1:0-7330 GCA_964400955.1 uncultured Gordonibacter sp.
TGAGGGATTTGAGACCATCATGGTCAACTGCAACCCTGAAACGGTATCTACTGACTATGACACTTCTGACAAGCTCTATTTCGAGCCGCTTACCTTTGAAGACGTTATGGATATCGTGGATGTGGAAAAACCCTACGGTGTAATCGTGACGCTTGGTGGACAAACGCCTTTGAAACTTGCAAACGCGCTTGCGCAGGCGGGCGTGCCTATTATGGGCACTTCCCCCGAATCAATCGATTTGGCTGAAGACCGTGACCGCTTTGCTGCGATACTCGATGAAATGTCGATAACCTATCCTGCGGCAGGTATGGCTTCTACCTATCAAGAGGCATGTGTTGTGGCTGACCAGATTGGTTTTCCGCTTTTGGTGAGACCAAGCTATGTGCTCGGCGGACGTGGTATGGGTATCGTCTATGATGGTGCTCAGCTGGAAAAATATATGAGCGAGGCAGCGAAAATATCTCCCGATCACCCCGTGTATCTTGACCGCTTCTTAGAAGGAGCAGTTGAGGTTGACCTCGATGCTATCTCTGATGGCGAGCAAGTGTATGTGGGTGGCGTGCTTGAGCATATCGAGATGGCGGGCATTCACTCAGGAGATTCTGCTTGCTGTACGCCTCCCTTTGCGCTTTCTGAAGCTATCGTTACTCAACTGCGCTCTATAGCTCGACGCCTTGCCTTACGTCTTGGCGTAGTGGGTCTTATCAATATACAGTTTGCTATAAAAGACCAAGTCATCTATATCATCGAGGCTAATCCACGTGCGAGCCGTACCGTGCCTTTCACCTCAAAAGCAGTCGGTGTGCCGCTTGCAAAAGTTGCAGCGCGCATCATGGCTGGTGAAAAGCTTGCAGATCTCGGCCTGCCACCCGATGATAGGCGTCTTGAGCACTTTAGTGTCAAAGAGGCCGTTATGCCCTTCGGTCGTTTCCCGGGTAGTGACACAGTGCTCGGTCCTGAGATGAAGTCTACCGGCGAAGTTATGGGCATTGCACGCAATTTCCCAGCAGCTTTTGCTAAGACGCAACTTGCCATAAGTTATGCACTGCCCGAAGGCGGCACTGTCTTTATTTCGGTATGCGACCGTGATAAGCGCGCGGTGGTTTCTATCGCGCGTGATATCGTGCGCCTCGGTTTTCATCTTGTTGCTACTCACGGTACGGCGCGTGCTTTGCGCGCTGCTGGTGTTGAGTGTAAGGAAGTACGCAAAGTGCGCGAAGGTGGCGACAATAACATACGCGACCTCATTGCACGTGGTGAAATTTCACTCATGATTAATACCCCTTTTGGGCACGAAACGCGCGCCGATGGATATGACTTGCGTACTGAAGCGGTAAAACACGGCGTCATGCAAGCAACGACTCTTGCAGGTGCGCAGGCGATGGTTTCAGGTATGGAAGTAGCTCGGATGAGCGGGCTTGAAGTGATTGCTTTGCAAGACTTAGACCAATGGATGGGCTAGAGGAGTGCTCATGACGCTTGTTGATGAAAATGCGCTTATAGTGCGAAATGAGTGCGTTGGTCCAAAATTGTATCTGATGACGCTTGTTGCTCCGCAAATTGCAAGTAAGGTCTGCCCGGGTCAATTTGTGCATTTGAGTTTGCCTGGTGCAGCTGAGCATATTTTGCGGCGACCTTTTTCGATATATGCTCATAACGCGCGCGCGGGTAGCATTGACATTTTGTATCGCGTAGTAGGTGCAGGTACCGACATCTTGGCACAGATTTCAACTGAAGGTAAAAGTGAGGTGTGCGCAAGCCTTATCGGTCCTGTTGGTCGTGGATGGCAGATACCTCACGCTACTCGTCGCGCCCTACTTGTTGGTGGTGGTGTAGGGGCAGCTCCTTTATTTATGCTTTGTGAGAAGCTTGTAGGCACTCATGTTGATACTCAGGTGATATTAGGCGCACAAACAGCAGATGAGCTCGTTTGCCGAGAGCGTTATGCTCATTTACTGCATGATGCTAAATGCTGTAGCACAGATGAGCCTTACTGTGCAACTGATGATGGTTCTTTTGGGCATGCAGGTTTTTGTACGGAGCTTGTGCGTGAGGCACTTGAAAAGGCATCTGCAGACAATGCTCCTTACGATTATGTAGCCGTATGTGGACCGCTGCCATTGATGCGTATAGTTGCTGGTCTTGCAGATGACGCGAGAGTATTTTGCGAGGTATCGATGGAGCGCAATATGGCTTGCGGTATAGGAGCATGTCTGTCCTGTGTGGTCGATACCAAAAACGGCAAACAGCGCGCATGTGTCGATGGCCCAGTATTTGACGCAAAGGAGGTAGTGTGGTGAGAGCACCTCTTGAAACTTCTGTCAATATGGAGGTCAATCTTGGCGGTCTTTCCATGAAAAACCCTGTCACGGTTGCTTCGGGCACTTTTGCAGCGGGACGTGAATACGCTGACTTTGTTGATGTGAGCGCCCTTGGCGCAGTAACGACAAAGGGAGTGTCTTTTTCCGGCTGGCCTGGAAACGACTCTCCTCGTATAGCAGAGACACCGAGTGGTATGCTCAACTCTATTGGTCTGCAAAACCTTGGTGTTGCTCATCTCAAATCATGTGACTTGCCTTGGCTTGAGAGCCAAAGCGCTACGGTTATCGTTAATGTCTCGGGACACTCTTTTGAGGAGTATGTGCAGGTAATCGAAGCGCTTGAAGATGCCTATGTGCACGCTTATGAGATAAATATTTCGTGTCCTAATGTGGATGCGGGTGGTATGACTCTAGGCACTGATCCAAAAAGCGTAGAAAAAGTTGTATCGCTTTGCCGGGCGGCTACCTCTCGTCCGATTATCGTAAAGCTGACGCCAAACGTAACGAGCATTGCTGACATTGCTCGTGCAGCGCAAAGTGCAGGCGCTGATGCTTTGTCACTTATTAATACGCTTTTAGGTATGGCGATAGATGCTCACACCCAAAAACCCCGCCTTGCGCGTGTGGTGGGAGGACTTTCGGGACCTGCTATTAAGCCTGTGGCATTGCGCATGGTGTGGGAAGTACATCAAGCAGTGGATGTTCCAATACTTGGCATGGGCGGCATCGTTAATGGAACAGATGCGGTAGAGTTTATGCTCGCTGGTGCGAGTGCAGTTGCAGTCGGTACGGCAAATTTCATGAATCCTTGTGCTAGTGTAGATGTCATAGACGGTATAGCGCGCTATTGTGAAGACGCAGGCGTAAAGGATGTGCGTGAACTTATAGGTGCACTCAAATGCTAGAAAAGGTTGATAAGATGACAAATGATTTTAATAGTATAGCAAAAAGAGAGCGTATAATCGTAGCGCTCGATTGCGAAGCTCATGAAGCTTTAGCTCTTGCAGATACGCTTGTTGGCCGTGCGAAGTGGCTGAAAGTTGGTATGACTTTATTTTATGCACAAGGCCCTGCTATCATTGCTCAGTTTAAAGAGCGCGGGTTTAAGGTCTTTCTCGACTTGAAATTTCATGATATTCCTCATCAGGTAGAGGGTGCAGCTTACTCTGCAGCTTTGAGCGGAGCAGATATGCTCACCATGCATGCAGTCGGTGGTGTCGAGATGATGAAAGCTGCAAAACGCGGTGTAGAGCGTGCGGCAAGTGAGCAGGGAAGGGATGTGCCTATTACCTTAGGTATTACTGTTCTCACGAGTATGGATGCGCAAACTCTTGCACAAACTGGCGTAAGTCGTTCTGTGACTGAGCAGGTAACCTCTCTCGCACGCCAGGCGCAAACTGCTGGGCTTTCGGGAGTCGTTGCATCTCCTCAAGAGGCAGCGCTTTTGCGCAATACACTTGGTAAAGATGCTTACATTGTGACTCCTGGTGTGCGGCCTCTTGGCGCTGCGATAGGTGATCAAAGTCGTGTAGCGACGCCAGAAGCTGCCTTTTTAGCGGGAGCTTCACACCTTGTCATAGGTCGTCCTATTACTCAGGCAAAAGACCCAGCTCTTGCTTTTAGTGAAATTGCAAACAATCTTTAGAAAAACTTGTGCATTTGCGCTAAAAAATACTTGCGCTCGCGCGCTTTATCTATAGAATGTATACCAATCAACCGAATTTTTAAGAATTTCGGCAATTGACGTGCTTATACTGTTATGAGCGTGGTAGTATTCCCACATCGTTTTATTTAGAAGGAGAATTTAAATGGCTATTCCTGAACTCAGTGATGAAGAGCGCAAGGCAGCTCTTGAGAAAGCAAAGGCAGCTCGTATTAAGCGTGCTCAGGTACGTGAGAGCTTGAAAAACGGTGAACTTACTCTCGAGCAAGTGCTCGATATGAAAAACGATGATATCGTTGGACGTATGAAGGTTTCCACGCTTATTGAGACTCTTCCTGGTTATGGCAAAGCAAAGGCTGAAAAGATTATGATTGAGTTGCAGATTGCTGAAACTCGTCGTCTTCGCGGCTTAGGTGATCGTCAGCGTGCAGCTCTTTTGGAGCGCTTGTCATAAGTAACAAGCGTATGCGCTGCGGGAATCTTTTTGTTATCTCGGGGCCATCAGGTGCTGGTAAAGGCACGCTGGTGGCCCGTTTGTTGCGTGAAGTACCTGATGCATGGCTGTCCATCTCTGCGACGACGCGTAAACCGCGCAACGGAGAAAAGGACGGTGTCCATTATTATTTTTGTTCGCGCGATGACTTTGAAAAACTCATTTGTGAAGATGGGTTTTTGGAATGGGCAACGTATGCAGGCAACAATTACGGCACACCTCGGAAAAGCGTAGAATCTCGCATGGCGCAAGGTGCTCAGGTTATCTTAGAGATAGATGTGCAAGGCGCTTTCCAAATACGCGAAAAGGTACCGAGTGCAAAGCTAGTCTTCATCGAGCCCCCTTCCTTAGCTGTCTTAGAGGAGAGGCTGCGAGGGCGCAATACCGAAAGTGATGAGGTTATCGCGCGACGTATGCAAGAGGCAAAACGTGAGCTTTCTTGTGCCGAGCGTTACGACAAACGTATAGTAAATGACAATCTTGATATGGCTGTGAGAGAGCTTGTAAGCTATGTCAATGAACAAGCTGAAATATCGTAAAGGTAGATAAATTATGAGTATTATTGAACCAAGGATTAACGACCTTTTAGAGCAAACTGACTACGATCGTTTCTTGTTGTGCACCTTAGCTTCTAAGCGTGCTCATGATATTAACGACATGATGCGTGGTCAGCGCGACCGCGCTATTCAGCTACAAACTGCAGTTGAGATTGCTCGTGCGGCTGACAAAAAACCTCTCTCAATTGCGTTTGGTGAGGTAGCTCGCGGCGATGTTTCCTATGACCCTGAATCAATCGATATCAAGAATCACTAGAGTTCAGTGGAAAAACATCAACGTATTATTCTCGTTCATTATCACGAGATAGGTCTAAAAGGACATAACCGTGCTTCTTTTGAGTTGCGCCTTCTGAAAAATCTCGAGGCGCAACTTTCTTCTTTTCCGCTTGTTACCATACATCGTATATCGGGTAGACTCTGCGTTTTTCTTAAAGAGGGAACAACATATGAGGTAGCTTGTGAGTGTACGAATGCGATTGTTGGAATACCTGGTGTTGCTCGTGTTTCTTGCGGTTTTAAGTGCGAACGCGATTTAAGTATCATCTCTGAAGTCAGTGCAAACGCAATGAGAGAGTCGGGTGCTTTTGAGACGTTTAAGGTAGCAGCGCGTCGCAATCATACTGATTTTGAGATACCGTCTATGGAAATGAATAAGCAAGTTGGCGCTTATCTGTGTGATGCATTTCCTGATAAGTCGGTACGTATGAAAGACCCTGATGTGGTAGTTGGCGTAGAGGTAGTGCAAAACGCCGCCTATGTTTACGCGCGTAGTGTGCGAGGTATTGGAGGGTTGCCTGTTGGTAGCTCGGGGCGTGTGATTTGCCTGCTTTCTTCGGGCATAGACTCACCGGTAGCGACGTGGCGCCTTGCGCGTCGCGGTGCGATTTGCATCGGGGTGCATTTTTCAGGTCGTCCTCAAACATCTGACACCAGCGAGTTTTTAGTTGATGACATTGCGCACGTTTTAGAAAAGACTGGTTGTATTGCGCGGGTTTATGTTGTGCCATTTGGCGACGTGCAGCGCGAGATATCTTTGAGCGCACCGGCCTCTCTGCGAGTTATTCTTTACCGAAGAATTATGTTTAGAGTCGCTGAAGCTATAGCTGCGCGAGAAGGTGCGGGTGCGCTTGTTACCGGAGAAAGCCTTGGTCAGGTAGCTTCTCAGACACTTGACAACATACATGCAACTGATGCGTCTGTAAGCTTGCCGGTTTTTCGGCCTCTTATTGGCACCGATAAGCTTGAGATTATATCTCAAGCGCAAAGTCTTGGTACCTTTGATATTTCATCCCAAGATGCTCCTGATTGCTGTACGCTTTTTATGCCGCGCAATCCCGAAACGCATGCAAAATTAGAAAATGTGGAAGCAGCTGAAGCGTCACTTCCTTTATCGCATTGGGTAGAAGAGCTGCTCGATAGCGCTGAAGTACACGATTACGCTTGTCCTTCGTATCACCCTAAAAAAAGAGGTAAATAAGTGTTTTCAAGCTTACGCACGATTGATGCGCGCAAGCTTGATTGATTCGTGATTGATTTTTGCGAGAAATTTGTTAGATTAAGAAGAGATTTATTCGAAAAATGAGCTCATTTTGAGCTCATTTTTTTTGATATTTCGGCTTGAATACCATTGGCTTTTCAGTGGATTTGTATAGACAAAATTTTTAATATTTGATTGATGCGTAAAAGAATTAGGATTGAAAAGTAGTGTATCTGTGCCAACAAAATAGTTGATTTTCTCACTATCATGAAACGAAAAAGCCCGACTGTCGCCTAACTCGTTTTAGCGAAAGGCGACACTTGAGCTTTTAAGTAACAATGTCTGAGGTAGGGATAGGTGGTACTTATGTCGTTTCAAAGTTATGCCCAAAGTTTACGAACACGTTTTTCTTTGGGCAAAAAATCAAAATATCTCGTTTCTGGACTTATCATCTTTGTGTGCGTTGTTGCGGTCATTGGGATAGGTATGTCCTGTTCAAATGCGAGTTTTTCTGTCGTACATGCATCAGATGCGGATAAACAAGGCACTACTGATACTACTTTGGCATCTGTTGGCGATACCCAAGAATCCCAAGATGCATCATCAGCTGCTACAGATTCCTTATCAACTACCTCATGTTTATATGTGCATGTGGGAGGCGCAGTTTATGAGCCGGGGGTATACGAGCTAAGCGAGGGTGCGCGTGCAAATGATGCCATTGTTGCAGCCGGAGGTTTTGCCGAAGACGCAGCAACTGACGCGATTAATCTTGCACGCTTACTTGTTGATGGTGAACAAATAATTGTGCCTACCATCGAA
>CAYNWQ010000065.1:0-7296 GCA_964400955.1 uncultured Gordonibacter sp.
GAGTGCACGATGGAGGCAAACCCGGAAAGCTTGACTTGCGCAATGGTGCGCGATATTTGGGCACTTGGGGTCAATAGACTTTCTGTCGGTGTGCAAAGTTTTGACGATGAAGTCTTGAAACTGCTAGGTCGACCACATTGTGCAGATGATGCTAAGTGCGCAATTGGTGCCGCTCACGAGCGTTTTGAAAATGTAAGTATAGATTTGATGTGCGGTATTCCGGGGCAATCTCTTGAGTCGTTTGAGGCGAGCGTTATAGAGGCTATAGCGCAAGGGGTAGGGCACGTGAGTATTTACCCGCTCACCATTGAGCCTCACACGCCGTTTTACAAGCAGATGTTGAAAGGAAAACTTTCTCAGGTCGATGAAGATGAGCAGGCTCGACACATGAAAGCGGCAGCGTCTCTTTTGCAAAACGCTGGATACGAGCGCTACGAAGTGGCTTCTTATGCAAAGCCCGGATATCAATGCAAACACAATCTTATGTATTGGTCCGGCGTGCCTTACCTTGGTATCGGGAAGTCTGCGGCAACGATGACGCAAAATGAGACGAGGCGCATGAGGATACAAGATGGGTGTGTGACCGATGATTTAAATCCTGAGCAAATGGCTGCCGAAGACGTCATGCTTATGATGCGTACGTCGCGTGGTGTTGCCGCCTCTCAGCTTGCATGTTATGCAAAAAAGCTTCCTCAAATCATAGATACTTTTAATGAGCTCGAACGTCTCGGCCTTGTTACGCGAAAAGATGAATATTTTTGTCCAACCGAGCAAGGCTGGCTTTGTGGAAACGAGCTCTATGGCCGCATCTATGATTTAGCTCCCTAAATTAACAAAAAAATGTGATAGAAATTAGTATTCGACGAATTTTTAGCACTCGTGGCGTTTGGCTGCTAAAATAGCAGATTGCTAAAGTAGATGGTAGTTACTAAGAAGGTGAAAACGTGTTATCCGATAGAAGGCAACGAGTGCTTGCAGCTCTGATTGAAGAGTATGTCGCTCGCGCATTGCCAGTAGGCTCACGTACCTTGACAGAACGCTACCGCTTAGGTGTTAGTCCTGCTACGGTACGTAACGAGTTGTCTGTCTTAGAAGATGATGGTTATATTGCACAACCTCATACCTCCGCCGGGCGTATCCCAACTGATGCGGGCTATCGTGCTTTTGTTGACAATCTTTTAAGCTCCGACTTAAATCTTGCCGATGAAAGGTCGAGTGCTGTTACTGACGAGTTGCGCGGTTGTGCAACAGAGCTTGATTCTTTGCTTGAACAAACTTCGGCTGCACTTACTCGGCTCACTGATTGTTTGTCTGTGGTTTTGGCGCCCTCTGTACTCACTATGCGTGTTAAGCAAATCTCTCTCATATCGATTACCGATACACGTGCATTGGTGGTACTTGTGACCGAAGATGGTCGCGTAATTAATCGTCAAATTGATTTTGATATGACGATTGATACTGACGATTTGGCTACAGTATAACATCTCATGAACGATGTTTTTTGTGGCAAGACTTTACGTGAAGCCGAAGATGGGCTTGTGCGAGGCATGTCAAAAGCTTTTGCAGACCCGCTTACGCGCATCGTGTTAGATGAAGTGCTTTCTTGCTTACAGGAAAGTGAAGGTGGTCGTGCTCATCGTATCGGTATGAGCTCGCTTTTAAAAAAGCCTGAGTTCAGTCACGCAGAAACTCTTTTGCCGGTCATTGAAATGCTTGAAGATGATACGGTGCTTTTACGCATACTCGATGAAGCAGCCATGCAAAACGAAGGCATAGGCGTTAGTATTGGCAGCGAAAATAAAGCACCAGAGCTCTCGGGGGTTTCTGTGGTAGCGAGTCGCTACGGCAGTGGAGCAAGCGCTGGTGTTGTTGCGGTAATAGGGCCGACGCGCATGGATTATTCTCAGGTTATACGTGCTGTTCATGCTGCAAGTGCTGCTCTTGATGATGTGTAAGTGATGAGTGAAGCTGTTGAAAGACTCCTCTTTGTTTAATTTGATAGAAAGGTAATATACATACATGGCCAAAGATTTGTACGAGGTGCTTGGTGTTTCAAAAGACGCAACTGACGATGAGATAAAGAAAGCGTTTCGTCGTCGCGCTCGCGAACTCCATCCTGATGTTAATAAAGCTCCTGATGCTGAGGACAAGTTTAAAGAACTCAATGAAGCATACGATGTGCTTTCTGATTCCCAGAAACGCGCACAGTACGACCGTTTCGGTACCATTCCTGGTGCGGCCGGTTCAGGCTCTCCTTATGGCGGGGGAGGATACGTTGATTTCGGCGATTTGTTCGGCGGCGGTTTCGGTGGTATGGGTGATATCTTTAGCTCATTTTTTGGTGGCAGTGCTGGTGGGCGCAATCAGCGCCGCGAGGGACGCGACATGGGTGTGGGCTTGCGTTTGACACTAGAAGAGATAGCGACAGGCGCAAAGAAAGAAATAGTGTATGACAGACTTGCCCCTTGCCCAGATTGTAAAGGGACAGGTCTCGGTGAAAATGGCCGCGAAATCAAATGCCCCGAATGCGGAGGAAAAGGACGTGTCGTTACTGTACAGCGCACGTTTTTGGGCGATATGCAAACAGCTACCACTTGTAGAACGTGTGGTGGCAGTGGTTCTTCTATCGAAAATCCTTGCCCAGAGTGCGAGGGTCAAGGACGTTTGCCTGATAGACAACGTGTGTCGGTCGAGATTCCGGTTGGCATACGCGATGGTCAGCAACTGCGTTTGTCTGGCTTTGGCGAAGCGGGCATACAAGGTGCTCCTGCTGGTGACTTGATTGTTACGGTACGCATTCAGCCTCACGAGTTTTTTGAGCGCGAGGGAGACAATTTACATGTGCGTGCAAACATCTCTATTGTTCAAGCTACGCTTGGCGCTGAAATCGAGATTGATGGCATCTTTGCAGACGAAACGGTGTCGGTACGCATCCCTGAGGGATGTCAAAATGATCAAGTGGTACGCGTGCGCAACTATGGCATGCCCAAATTTAAGAGCGAATCTCGCGGAGATATGTTTGTACATATTACGGTTGTTGTGCCTAAGAAAGTCACAAAACGTCAACGCGAGCTCCTAGAAGAGCTTGCAGATGATATGGGTCTCGACGTTTCAGATGCGCGTACACCATTGCAAAAGCTTAAAGATGCTTTTAACTAAGAGTCGCTTATCTATCTAGAAGAAAACTTATGTCGCTGCCGCACTTTTTTCTTGATACGCAAATAATTGCACACGAGAGTGGCGAAGTTTTTACGCTTGAGCTCACGGAGTCTGACGCGCGCCACGCGCGCGTTTTGCGCCTCGATACGGGAGAGCATATAGCGGTCATTGATGGCGAGAAAGACTATTTCGAGTGCGAAATTGTCTCATTTGCAGAAAAGCTGCCGAAAGTGCGTATAGCGCAAAAGCTTCATGCGAGCATCCCTTCTGTGTCCGTCACGCTTTTTCAGGGTCTAGCAAAAGGTGACAAGATGGACGAAGTCTTGCGTCATACCACAGAGATTGGGATTGATGCTTATGTGCCGCTTGTTTGTGAGCGTAGTGTCGTGCGCCTTGAAGAAAAAAAGGCCGTCAAGCGTGTTGAGCGCTGGCGTGCAATAGCTAAAAGTGCCGCCATGCAGTCAGGGCGGGTCGCTATTCCTCGTATAGACGAGCTTACAAACTTCAAACAAGCCTGCGAGTGTCTCTCTGAGTTTTCTTGTGTTTGCATATTTTGGGAAGAAGCGCCCGAGACTTGTAGTGTGCATGATGCATTGCGAAAGCATTGTCTTTTGCAAACTGACAATGGTGAGACTGTGCGCTATAAGACAGGCGATACAGAGGCCGCTTGTGATACTTGCCACGCCGATACTCAAAATAGTGTGGCTATCATCGTAGGTCCTGAAGGCGGCCTGTCGCAAAAAGAGGTCGATACATTACTTGCAAGTAATGTGCATGCGCATCTTGTAAGCCTTGGTTCAAGCATTTTGCGTACAGAAACAGCTGGCGTGGTTGCATGCGCCTTGGTGCTCTATGAGCTGGGTGGTCTTGGTAATCGTCGCGCTGATGAGGCACGCGTATGAATTTTTCCCTTGTAAATCTCGGGTGCAAGGTCAATCGCGTCGAGTCTGATGCGCTCACTGCTCAATTTTTAGCAGTTGGCGCGCATGCAACATCGCTTGACATGGCGGATATCGTTGTTATTAATACCTGCACCGTTACCGGCGAAGCAGAAAAAAAGACGCGTAAAGCTGTGCGTCATGCGCTTAAAGAGGCGCCTTTTGCGCGAGTGCTGGTAACAGGATGCGCGGCAGCTATTGACCCTCATTTTTTTGAGTCTCTTGATACGCGTGTGCAGGTTATACCTAAAGTACAGATATCGTCGGTAATTGATGAGCTTCTACAGGTCGATACCGCTGCGACTCCTTTGCTGCGCACGGGAAAGAGTTTTCCTACGCGCGTTGGTGTTAAAGTGCAAGATGGCTGCAATAACGCTTGTACGTATTGCATCGTGCATGTTGCGCGTGGTAAAGCAAAAAGTCGTCTTTCATCTGAAATCCTTGACGAGTGCACGCACCTTGCGCGTGCAGGTGTGCGCGAGATAGTGCTTAGCGGCATTAATCTCGGTTCATATTTTGATAACGGGATGGCGCTTGATAAGCTTCTCGACAAGCTGCTTATCGCAACGGAAAATCTGCATGAAAAAGATGAGTATCCATGTCGCTTTCGACTTTCAAGTATAGAGCCTTGTGATGTGAGCGATGCTCTTATCAATTTGATGGCGCGCTCAAAGGGACGTATTTGTCGACACTTGCATCTACCCTTGCAGTCGGGAAGCGAGCGCGTTTTGCGTGAAATGGCGCGCCCTTATAGTGCGCGCGATTATGAAGAGCTTGTTTCTCGTATCAGGCATGCCTTGCCTGAGCTTTCGCTTTCAACTGATATTATCGTTGGTTTTCCAGGCGAGACCGAGAATGATTTTGACGACACACTTTCACTCGCTCGAGCGTGCGCGTTTTCGAAAATACATGTGTTTCCTTACTCGATGCGTGCAGGTACTCCTGCTGCTGCGCGTACAGACCAGATTGCACCTGAGGTGAAAAGTGCGCGTGCAAAGCGAATGCGCGAGTTGGCAAGTGCTTTGCGTGCGCAAGATTTTGCGCGCAGACGCGGTAGGCCTGAACTTGTTTTGATAGAAGAAGACGGGCGCGCGATGAGTGAGAGCTATTATGAGATAGCTGCTCCGCGAGGTGCAAAAGTTGGCAGCCTTTTGCAAATGAGTATCGACTAGTTTATAGTTTTTGATGACATAAGAGAGTGGATGTAGGGCGACATGAACATATTAATTAGTTATGACCATCGTGAAAAAGACCTGATAGATTTACCTATTTATGAACTCGCGGCCTTTGCGCTAAGCTATGTGGGCGCACCCGCACATACTGAGGTGTCGATTAGTTTTGTTGATGATGACACCATAGCTGAACTCAACGAGCGCTACCGTGGCAAAGTGGGTCCAACGGATGTCTTATCTTTTGAATGCGATGGTGTTACAAACGAATTTGATGAGACAGGTGCAATGGCTGCGACAGGCACGGCAGACGTGGAAGCTGGGCAGTATTGCGAAGACGGTGAAGGCGAAGTATATGAACTTGGCGATGTGGTGATAGCACCTGATGTAGCCGAGCGCCAAACAAAAGAGTTCGGTACGACTTTTGTTGATGAGATTAGTTTGCTGTTGGTGCATAGCATTTTGCATTTGAGAGGCTATGATCATATCGAAGATGACGAAGCGGCTATTATGGAAGCGCTCGAAAAAGAAATATTGTCAGCTTGGGCAGAAAGTCGAAAATAATGGCACGTCAATCTCTTGCATGTGCTTTTAAATATGCTGGACGCGGGGTTATCGCGACTTTTCTAAAAGAGCGCAATATGAAAATACACTGCGCTATCGCTCTTTGTGCTATAGCTCTTGGTTTTATCTTGTCAATCGATGCAAGTGGGTGGTGCGCTGTTGTAATTTGTATCGGTCTTGTTATGTCTGCTGAGTGCATAAACACTGCTCTCGAAGCGGTAGTAGACCTTGCTTGTCGAGATCAGCACAAACTTGCTGCTCTTGCGAAAGATGCCGCAGCGGGTGGTGTGCTTATCTGTGCGTGCGCATCTGTCGTGGTAGGTTGTATCGTTTACCTTCCTCGCATCTGTGCGCTTTTTGTGCTTTGCTAGAAAAGCAAGCTGAAGGCAAATGCGAGAAGATATTCAGCTTTTTTAGTTAAGAGGGGATAGATTGTATCATGGCAAATGAAGCTATTCAAACAGATGATTTTAAGTCTGGTTTTGTGACGTTGATTGGGCGTCCTAATGCAGGCAAATCAACTTTGCTCAATGCTATTATGGGTAAAAAAATCGCTATAACATCTGATACGGTACAAACGACAAGACACAGGTTTCGCGCAGTGCTCACTCGCACCTCATTTCAGATGATTATTGTTGATACGCCAGGGCTTCATAAACCCCACGATGCACTCGGGGATGAGCTGAATACCTCTGCCCTTAAAGCGCTTGAAGATGTCGATGTGGCTGCAATGCTTATTGATGCTTCAAAGCCGGTTGGTTCAGGTGATGAGTGGGTGGCTGAGCAGGTGCGCTCTTTGCGCTCAAAAAAGATTTGTGTGCTTACTAAAACTGACCTTGTGAGTGATGCAGAGCTGTGTGCACAGCGCCAAGCTGCAAATAAACTCGCAAAATGGGATGCTTTTGTCGCACTTTCTTCTGTGTCAGGGAAAAATCTTGATGCATTTGTCGAAGAAGTGGCCTATCTGCTACCGCCTGGACCAAAGTGGTTTCCTGCTGACATGGAGACTGACCAACCGATAGAAGTAATCGTTGCTGAATTTATTCGCGAAAAGATATTGCGAGAGTTTAACGATGAAGTGCCTCATGCGATAGGGGTACAAGTTGAAGAAATGCGTTATGTGAAAAAGAGTGACCTTACGCGTATTTATGCAATAGTCTATGTTGAACGCGAAAGCCAAAAAGGCATCATAATCGGCAAGGGAGGTAGCGCCATTAAGCAGATTGGCACACTTGCTCGCGCCGACCTCGAACAGCTGCTTGGCACACGTGTATTTCTCGACCTATCGGTTAAAGTTAAGAAAAACTGGCGGCGCGATGCAAACCAAATTAGACGCTTTGGCTATGGTGAAGGCTTATAACTTGCCTACGCTTGTTAGCTTTGCTCGCGAGAAAATAGATGCTGTTCTTGTAGTTTATTTGCCTGAACTCTGCTTGTTTCGCGCAGTGAGAACACCTTGTAAAGTA
>CAYNWQ010000066.1:0-3969 GCA_964400955.1 uncultured Gordonibacter sp.
AGCTTTAGCGAGTCAGCTCCCGCATAAGCAGGATCAGTATCAGGAAAAAGCTTGCCGATGTCTCCTCCACGTATGCCGCCAAGAAGCGCATCTGCTATAGCATGAGCTAGCACGTCAGCATCCGAGTGCCCCAAAAGGCCTTGCGTATGAGGTATGTCAACCCCACCTAAAATGAGTTTCCTATCAGACGCAAAGGCATGTACGTCATAGCCTTGTCCTATACGCAAACCTGCTAACTCACTCATCTTTTGGTGCCTCTACTCTCTTGGCGTACGCGGCTCGCACGCATAGATAAGCCTGCTCGCTCGTTCATTCTTTTGCATCTTTCAAATACATCGTATGCACTGCAGCAGCAAGCATCATGTAGTCTTCGGGAACCGTGAGTTTTATGTTGTCGCGTTTACCCTCAACCACAAGCACACGACCCCCTAGTCGCTCGATAAGCGAAGAATCATCAGTGCCCATAAACCCATCAGAAAGCGCTGCCGCATGTGCGCGGCGATAAATACCCGTACGAAATACCTGCGGCGTTTGTGCATTCCAAAACACACGCCTATCCGGTGTGCCCATGATGACGCCGTTTTCGACAACCTTGAGCGTGTCGATTGCAGGATGAGCTACCACCGCACCGTCGCAGTCGATATTTCCCTTTACCGTATTGATAGTGTGGGTGATAAGGTCTGGCGAAATAAGCGGGCGCGCACCATCGTGCAACACGACAAAATCAAAGTTTTCGGGCACGTATTCAAGACCCGAAAAAGCAGACTCTTGACGGCTCGGACCAGACGGCGCCATTACAACAGGTGTCACAAAAGGAAAAGGGTCTATAGCACGTTTGAGGTATTCGGCATGCCTTTCCTCAGGGCACACAACCACGATAAGCCCGATGTCACCTACGGCGTCAAACGCCTCAGTCGACCAAGTCAGTATCGGTTTACCAGCGATTTCGACAAGTTGTTTGCCGCCCTCTTTACCAAAGCGCTCGCCCGAGCCTCCAGCTAAAATAATGGCTGCCGTCTGCGGTTTTTTGTCCACTTTTCCTTGAAGGGAATACATCGACTCAGAAAGCGCATCGAAATCAACGCTTTTAAGCATCTCCTCAGGAGAGCGCAGTACCTCTGGACTATACACCGGGTCTATCGTCTTTGGCATAGCAAACCTTTCTGTCTCTCTACTCAATAGCCGAAAATGGAGCAACGTGCTAGTCAGCTGCGCCGCCGCTCGCAGCGCCGCCACCTGCACCACCGCGACCACTCACGCCCGCATGGCCAAGATCGTAGTTTGTCAGCAAACGCTCAGCGTCGCGCGCAAGCGTGTCGCGCTTGCGTGGTTCGGGTATCTCCCCCGAGCCCTCGCTAAACACCAGCTCGCCGTCTTTTTCGTCCACATCTACTATAGAGCCCGCACGCCACTTGCCTTCGAGGATCTGCTCAGAAAGCGGGTCTTCAAGCAAGCGCTGAATAGCACGGCGCAAAGGACGCGCACCATAAGAGGTATCAGTACCCTCGCGCGCGATAAAGCGCGTGGCAGCTTCGCTCAAATTGATGGACATATTTTGCGCTATCATACGATCGCGCAGGTCAGCCACCATAAGCTCGACTATACGCGCGATCTCTTCTTCCGTTAAGCTCTTAAACACGATGATCTCATCGATACGATTCAAAAACTCCGGCCTGAAGAGCTTTTTCATCTCGCTCATCACGCGACTTTTAATCTCTTTATCGCTCAGACCACCGGTTGATGACGCTGAAAAACCAAGTGGCGTAGACTGTGCAATTTCGCGAGCGCCCACGTTTGACGTCATGATGATAACCGTATTGCGGAAATCAACCGTACGTCCTTGCGCATCGGTCAGGCGGCCTTCTTCAAGTATCTGCAGCAAAATATTAAACACATCCGGGTGCGCCTTTTCAATCTCATCGAAAAGCACTACCGAATACGGACGTTGGCGCACCGCTTTGGTGAGTTGTCCGCCTTCATCAAATCCCACATAACCCGGAGGGCTCCCTACAAGGCGCGACACCGAGTGTTTTTCCATGTATTCGGACATATCAAAGGATAAAAGTGCGTCTTCAGAATTAAACAAAAACGCTGCAAGTGCTTTGGAAAGCTCAGTTTTGCCTACACCCGACGGCCCTAAGAATATAAACGAACCTGCAGGACGACGTGGGTCTTTAAGGCCACTACGCGAGCGACGAATCGCTTTTGAAAGCGCTGTCACTGCTTCGTCTTGTCCAATCACGCGCTCATGAAGCACGCTTTCCATGCGCAAGAGTTTTTCTGTCTCTGCCTCAGTCAAACTCGACACCGGCACGCCGGTCGACATAGACACCACATCAGCAATGTCTTCCATCGTGACTTGCTGCACGGTTTTTTGCGAATCTTCTTCCCATTTCTTTTCTGCCTGCTCACGTTCGTCTTTGAGCTTCGCTTCCTCGTCGCGCAGCTGCGCCGCACGCTCAAAATCCTGCGCACCAATAGCCGTGTCTTTTTCAGCGCGCAAATCGCGCAGCTTGTCGTCTATCTCGCGCAGCTCTTTAGGCAGCGTCATGTTGCGTATAAGCATGCGCGCGCCCGCCTCATCAAGCACATCAATCGCCTTGTCAGGCAAATAGCGATCTTGTATGTAGCGGTCAGACAAAGAAACTGCGGCTTGCAGCGCTTCATCGGTGAAATGCACTTGATGGTGCGCTTCATAACGGTCGCGCAGACCCTCCATGATACGCACCGCTTGTTCTTCGTTTGGCTCGCCAACCGTGATAGACTGAAAACGCCTCTCAAGCGCAGAGTCTTTTTCAAAATGTTTGCGATATTCATCAAGAGTGGTCGCGCCAATAACTTGTATTTCACCACGCGACAGCGGAGGTTTCAAAATAGCTGCCGCATCGATGGAACCCTCAGCAGAACCCGCACCTATGATGGTGTGTATTTCGTCGATGAACAAAATGATGTCGCCCGCATCGCGCACTTCTTTGATGCACTTTTTCAGGCGCTCTTCAAACTCACCTCGATATTTACTGCCCGCCACCAAAGCCGACACATCAAGTGTTACGATGCGTTTTTTACGCAAGAGGTCAGGCACTTGATTGGCGACGATGAGCTGCGCTAGACCCTCAACAACCGCCGTTTTGCCCACGCCAGGCTCGCCGATAAGCAAAGGGTTATTTTTTTGGCGGCGCGAAAGTATCTGCATAACGCGCTCGATTTCGCCAGCGCGGCCAATGACAGGATCGAGTTCGCCCGCACTCGCTTTTTTCGTAAGGTCAGTACCAAACTCCTTCAAGATACTATCCGACGGCCCCCCTGCAGGATCAAAACCCACGCGTCCCGCGTATACCGGACTTTGCCCAACAAGATCGTTTAAGGAAGTGCGCAGTGCATCTCCCGTTACATTGAGCCGGCTGAGCACCTCAAGTGCTGTACCCTCGCCCTCACGCACGATGCCAAGCAATAGATGCTCAGTAGAGATATATGATTGTCCCATTTGCATAGCTTCACGCAGTGAGTTTTCGAGTACTCGCTTGACGCGCGGTGTAAAAGAAAGATGACCAGACACATCTGCACCTTCATCGATGGTGACTACCTGCCTGATGGTCTGCACGACAGCATCGTATTTCACACCAAGGCGATCAAGTGCCTGCGCGGCTAGACCGTCTTTTTCTTGTATGAGACCAAGCAAGATATGCTCTGTACCCACATAGGGCTGATGCAAAGCACGCGCTTCGTCTTGTGCAAGCACAAGTACTTTGCGAGCTTTGTCGGTGAACTTGTCAAATGACATACAAGCCTCAATTCTTTCGCGTTTCACTACTTCGTCGTTTTGTTTGTGCATATGTTAGCACTCCTCAATAACGAGTGCCAAACAACGCACGACCTTAGCACGCGCACTACATAAAGTTACGCTGGGCAGTCGGCCTCCTATGGGCAGTCGTGGTCATATGGGCAGTCGGCGTCATATGGGCAGTCGGC
>CAYNWQ010000066.1:4069-7272 GCA_964400955.1 uncultured Gordonibacter sp.
GGTCACACATAAGTATCACTCGGCTTTTCGGACAATATAATCCAACCACACAAACAAGGATAGACTTCGCCGCAGCCCATAAATTTGCTTGAAGACACTACGATTTCATGATACCTTAAAAAATACGAAGGCTCCCGCACGCAGGCTCCCGCACAGCACAAGCGTTAACTTAACAACTAATTAGAGGGTACAAGATGACCACCATAAACCAGCTTCGCTACTTCGTTGAAACATGTAACTGCAAAAGCATGACCAAGGCAGCAGAGCGTTTATATGTATCTCAGCCAGCCGTGACCAAATCAATTAAGGATCTTGAGAAAAAATACGAAACTGTCCTGCTCACACGCAACAAAGCCGGACACATCCCCACCGCAGATGGTCAAGTACTCTATACGCATGCGCTAAAAGTTTTGAATGCGCTTGACGAAACAGATGCCGCCATGAAAGCGTTGCATGGCGAAAACGAGGTACTGCGCGTAGGGATATCTATCATCTTTGCAAAACTTTATCCTTCGTTTTTGAGACAGTTCAAACAAGCAAATCCTCTCATTGACACGCACGGTTATGTATTTGGATCGGTTGAACTGGGGCGCTATGTAGAAGACGGCACTCTCGACGTTGCCATCTTTGGAGCCTCCCCTGCCGTTCGTGCAAACAGCACAGTGCTGCTCAAATCGAAATCATTTTTCTGGACACGCAAAGATAACCCCCTTGCGAGCAAAGATATCATAGACATGAACCACGATTTAGTCGCCGCGCCCATCGCTTTGTTTCGCGAAAGCGCACTCGAGCTAGAAGATGTCAAACAAACCGAAGCTTTTCCGCAGTCAGCCATCCCTCAGTCAAACGTCGTTCTTTCCACAAACCAGTTTAGTGAAGTACGCAGCGCTGTCGAAAAAGGCGTGGCGTCGACGTTTTTGCCAAAAGGAGTGCTTGCTGATTGTCCCGATTTGGTATCTATCCCTATTGCGCCCGCCATGGACTTCAGCATAGCCGCCTACTGGAACAAAAACCCAATGCGCAGCTGCGTTCGCAGTCTCATAGATGCCACCAAAGTTTTCATAGAAGAAACTGACTCCGGACGAATAATAGATACAGCTGAGTGAACCTTGTCGTCTCGCGAAGTGCGTTCCGAGAAGGACCCCAGACTCCGGATGACCCCCTAGCTAGCAAGCATAGCAGCATACTCAGTCGAGCGCTCGCCCCCCATCTAGTTACGCGAGCTCCCCGAGCTCAGACAAATGGTTTCAAACCGATTCTCAAGCAAATCAAACTCTAATACTTTTCCTACAAGCAAAGAAGTTTTCCCCATAAGGTATTTCATCGCTTCAGAGGCCTGGATGCATCCAGCCACACCGCAAGCTGGACTGTATGAGCCTCTCCCACTGCGTGCTTGTCGCCCCTCTTTTCCAAACAGAGCAGAAAATTCATCACCCCTTTCCGGAATGCACGTCATCACTTGCCCACCAAAACCACAGATGCCTGCTTGGCTGCTAGGCTTTTTTGCCTCTTGGCAAGCGCGCGCAAACATCAACTTTGTTTCCAACCCATCAACAGCCACCACGACAAAGTCAAATTTCTCTATTACGCGTCTCGCAGACACTTCATCGGCTATATACCCATAGGTAGACATTTTAACCCCAGAATTCAGACGAAAAAGACTCTCTCGCGCCACCTCAGACTTGCTTTTCCCGACGGCATCTGTGGTATAGAGTATCTGACGTTGTAAATTTGACACCTCAACCGTATCGCCATCCGCTAGCCCCACACGTCCTACACCTGCAGCTACAAGATACATCGCAGCGGCCGAGCCGACACCGCCGAGACCCGCCACGAGTACAGAAGCGCTCGCGAGCCTTCGCTGCCCAGATTCACCCACTTCCTCGATTTCTAGAGAGCGAGCATAGCGCAGACGCTCTTCAACTGAGAGAGCCTCGCGCGCGACCGGAGAATTCTCGCGCACAATCGTGGTATTAGCAGGTGCGTTGTTTCCGGTAGAAGAAGCCTCGCGTACAGTGAAAGTTTTTTCAGCCCCCATCAGCTGTCACCCAAAAAGTACAGCAGGCTTATACAATCGCCGTCAGAAAGCGGATGCGTTTCGCGCTTGTTAGGCGGCACGTCTTTCGCATTCACCTGCACAAGTGCTACTTCCTTGTTAGGAATACCAGCAAAGTCGAGCCATTGTTCTACCGTCAAATTGTCGGGATATTGTTTTTTCTCGCCTCGAAATTCTAGTATCACGCCTCAGCTATTCCTTTCTTTGACAGCGAAATAGCACCCACGCGGCACCAAGTTCCGCAAATACCACATCCAATGCATTTATCAGGTTCGATGGAAAATGGTGTCTTTGCTATGTCGCGCAACTCATAAGTAAGAGGCAACTCAAAGCCCGTTATGGCCGAAGCCGGACAATGCTTCGCACATAAACCGCAGCTCACACACTTGTCGATATCCACGACATAAGGCACTTCGCTAGGTGGTTCGCCCACACACTCGAGTGCGTCTTTTCTGCACTTACGTGCGCACAGGCCACATCCTATACAAAGCGTCTCGTCGATATAATGGGGTTGCTTTCTCTCACCACTCGCCGCATGCACCGGGCATACACGAGCGCAAAGCGTACACCCTATGCAGTTCTCAGCGATAACACGATAGTGACGGAGCGGCTTTTGCGCGGGGCGTGCATCTGCCTCAACGCAAACAGCGTCTTCGGGACAAGTTTCCACACAAATAAGACAGTCGATACACAAAGATGCAGTGATACGATAGCGATTTGTACCCGCATAAATCGCTCCTACCGGACACCTGCGCTCGCACTCGCCGCAAGCGATACACGCCGCTTCGTTGATAGAGCAAGTCATGATCAAGCCTTCCTAACCGTCTCGTCCACATGCGAAAAGTCAAAGTCTTTCATATAGTCTGCTACATCGTCAAGACCAAGTGTGCGAAGAGTTTCCTCTTTTGGGCACGCCAAAGTCACGTCCCATCCTAGCCCGTCAGCTATGCGATCAAACATCCTGTTAACGGTAGCTTCATCAGCTATTTTTGGCGACCACTCCCCCTCCACAGGAGCCGACATCCACCTCTTTGAAACACCATAATCGTGTTTTCGCAAACCATTGCGCATATTCAAACAGCGCATGAGACTCACCATGCGAAAGATACAGCCGTTGTATTGCTCAGTGAAAATGCCTATGGTCATA
>CAYNWQ010000067.1:0-7233 GCA_964400955.1 uncultured Gordonibacter sp.
TGGTCACGCAAATAAATATCGCGTTAGGAGAAGCCTCTTTTGCCTGTCCTATAACCGAGCGCATGATACCTGCGTTAACGTCGAGCAAGTCTTCGCGCGTCATGCCAGGTTTGCGCGCAATACCCGCGGTGATGACCACGATATCAGAGTCTTTGGTGTCGGCATAGTCATTGGTGCCGCTCACTTTGACAATAAATTTTTCTACGCTGCGCATATGCATCATATCGAGCGCTTTTCCTTGCGGCAAGCCCTCCGCGACATCAATCAGCACCACATCAGCGAGGTTTTTCGACGCGATGATGTGAGCTGCGGTTGCGCCTACGTTGCCGGCGCCTACGATAGTTACTTTAGCCATGACTTGTATCCTTTCGTTGAGTTTGATTTTTTATTTGCTCGATTTCGTTTTCGTTTTGGTCGATTTAGTTGTTTTGGTCGACTTGGTCGCTCTGGTCTTTTTTGTCGCTCCAGCCGCTTTTTTGCCGGCCGCCTTTTTCTCTTGCTCTTCTGCTTTTGTAGGACAAGAAAAATTGGGGCACAGCTTCCACGGACCTCGTGAGGTGGTGACTATCACTAAAGGCGCCCCGCACGACTCGCACACCTCGTCAGTGGCTGTGAGTTTACCGTTTTGCGGTAAAGGATAGCCAGTATTGCATGTGTCATAGTTTTCACAGCGGATAAAGCGCTTTAAGGTGCGAGGATTTTTCTTTGCGACGAGATGAGCCTTAATGCCTGCAGCCTTACAAGTCGGACACTCGCCTACCACGAGGTCGGGTTCTTGATTGGTTGTGCAGTTCGGGTCGATGCACACGACGCGCGCCTTTGAACGGAAAGGTGTCACTTTGACCTGAGGCATACCGCAGGTCGGACAAAGCTCAGCTACCGCTTCGATTTTGCCCTGCGGCAAAGGATAGGTCACATCACATTCCGGCCAACCGGCACACCCGATAAACGAGCTGCGCGTCTTTTGCGAAACGCGGATCTGCAAGTCTTTGCCGCATTTGGGGCATTTTCCCACATAGGCATCAGCCGCAACCGCATCTGAGAGCGCATCTTTGACTTCCTCAGAGTGCGGTATAAGCTCAGCAAGCTGCTCGGAGAGAAGCGCACGCGAGTTTGCAACAACCTCATCTTTGGTGGTTTGACCCGAAGCGATATTGTCCATCTCAGCCTCGAGCTCAGCGGTCATCTCAGGATGCGTGATATGCGGGGCAAATTTATCGAGCGCATCGCATACCGCCATACCCAGCTGGCTCGGCTCTATCGGGTCGTTTTGGATGTATTTCACTGTGTAAAGGCGCTCTATAATGGAGTGGCGCGTAGATTTGGTACCAAGCCCAAGCTTTTCCATTTCTTGGATGAGTTTACCCTGCGAATAACGAGCCGGCGGCTCAGTCTGCTTTTTAGTGCAGGTAGCGCCATTAAACGCGATACGCGCACCCATCTCTAGTGCCGGTAGCTGCTCGTCTTTTTTGAGACCGTAGGGATAAATCTCACGAAAGCCCGGCTTTACCAGTACGTCTCCGCGCGCGACAAACTGTTCTCCTGCTACATCAAGCGCAACTTTCGTGCCCTCAACTACTGCCGCATCCGACAGCGTCGCCAAAAAGCGACGCGCAACGAGATTGTAGAGTTTGTACTCTGCAGCAGGCAAGCTATCGGGAGTCGCCGCTGCTGTCGGGTAAATAGGTGGATGGTCGGTGGTTTCTTTTTTGCCGCGCGTAGCGGTGAGCTTAGGACGCGCGAGCAGTTGCTTGCAGGTAGGCGCATACGCCGGATTAGCCTGCAAGCGACGCACCACGTCAGCTAAGTCAAGCGATGCCGGATACACCGTATTGTCAACACGAGGATACGAAATGTAGCCACTCATGTAAAGGCTTTCAGCAAGACGCATAGTGCGCGCAGGCGAGATGCCCTCTGATGCAGCAGCTGCCATGAGAGATGTAGTATTAAAAGGCACCGGAGGCGCCACTGTGCGCTTTTTCTTTTCTATCGAAGCCACTTGTGCGCTCGTAGCACCTTTTATATTTTCCATCGCTGCGTTAGCTGCAGCCTCGCTCTTAAATCGAGCTGTCGCGTGCGATGCTTCAAAAGTATCTGGCCCATCACCTTTCGTGGGACCTGCCTCGCGCTCAGCATCAAAGGCACCACGTATCACCCAATAATCCTCAGGCACAAAAGCGAGACGCTCACGCTCGCGCGCTACGATGAGCGCAAGGGTTGGCGTTTGCACGCGCCCTGAGCTGCGTACATTGCCATAGCCTGCAAATTTCACGAGCGTAAGATAGCGCGTAAGTGCGGCTCCCCAAATCAAATCGATATCCTGGCGCGAAGCACCCGCTTGAGCAAGGCAATCGTCCATATCTACGAGGTTAGAAAACGCCTGCGTAATTTCTGCTTTAGTAAACGCCGAATAACGCGCGCGGCTCACCGGAGCCGTCTCGTTTACTTCGCGAACACACGACAAAGCATCCGCACCGATAAGCTCACCCTCGCGGTCAAAGTCGGTTGCGATAACGACAGAATCAGCCTTTTTAGCAAGGTTTTTAAGCGAGCGGATGATGTCTTTTTCTTTTGGCAGTTTTTCGATAGGCGCATATACCAGATACGGCAAAGCATCCATTTTCCACGTCTTAAGCTCGACGCCGTCTTCGGTAAAAGGTTTTTTCTTTTTGAAAGGAGGTTTTGGCAAAGCATCGGGCACACTTGCAGGCATCGTTTTGCCTTCGTCGTTTTCACCACGCCAACCTCCGCGTTTTTTATACACCATACGAGGCATAAAGTCAGGCTCTAAGATGTGTCCACGCAGGCCAATGGTTACCCATTCTTCCCCGCCCACGTCAAAGCGATAAACTGGCGTATTAAATACCTTGTCGGCCTTTGTACTTGTTGTGCCTAGCAAATCTGCTATTTTTTTTGCCGCGTCATTTTTCTCTGTAATGACCAGTTTCACGCGGTTCCTCCTCTTTCTGCGACTGATACCGCCGTGTTTTGCATCTTGCTTGCAGCCGATACCGCCGCGCTTTGTATCTTGCGCACGCTAGCATACACGATTTTTACCATGTGCGTGAAAAAATTCACGCGCAAAGTGTGTATGGAGGATACGAACTTCACCCTAAATACGACCGTAGTACCTTCAATCAAGGCTCTGCGTTGTCTAAGATTGTTTCAAGCATCTTAGTTGTGTCTGCATCAAGTTCCACGCGCATAGGCGCCATAAGTCCATCCACAACCTCGCGAACAGCCTTATCAAACAGAGAAATCGAGGTCTCCATACTCAGAGCAATTGACATGATATTTTCGCGGCCTGTGCCTCTTCGCGCGCAAGCACGCATTTCATGGCAGCAATAGCGCATTCGAGCATGCTATCATCAGGCTCGTTAGTGGTGAGATATTGCATTTGCATGCCCGGCCACAAAATCACTTTCACGAGCGGATTGTCAGGATGCGCACCTGCCCATTTTACGGTAATCTCATAAGAAATACCCGCGATAACCGGCATAAACAATATGCGCACCGCTATAACTAAAAGCAGTTTTGGCGCACCATCAGGCACTCCCCACGCAGCGATTAACGGGTTAAGCGGCACCACCGTGTAAACAAAAATAGCAATAATCATCACCATGATGAGAAAAGCCGTACCGCAGCGCACATGCAAACGCGGAAAACTCCGCGCGTTTTCTGGCGTGAGCTCGAGACCATGCTCATAGCAGTGGATGGTTTTATGCTCGGCACCGTGATAGCCAAACATACGCTTAATATCACTCATGCGCCCAATAAGCCAGAGGTAAAATACGAATATCGCTACGCGCACGATGCCATCAACGATGTTCCACAGAATAGTATTTGAGTCATACTCACCCACGATGAGATTAGTGATGAATGCCGGCGCAACGATAAATAGCACAACGCCAAGTACAAGGCCTAACACCATCGAAATGGCCATTTCCTTTTTACCGAAGATGACCTCGTCGTCGTCTTTTTGGTCTTTGTCGCCGCCCTTTTCGACGTCTTTACCTCCACGGGTGGCCTGCATGAGATTTTGTGCACCCACATCATCTGCCTCATCCACTCCACCAACAACCTCGAGCTTCGTTTGCGCGCCCAAAGCTTCTATCATGGTATCAGGACGACCAAAGTCTTCTGCCCACGAGAAATCTTCGTCGGGCTCAGAGGGTGTGGCGGGTGCAGCGACACCAGTCTCGGAGGACTCAGAGGACTCGATGGACTCGTCGGCCTCGTCGGCCTCTTCTTCTTCCTCGTCAGAAAACGCGTGCAATGCCGCAATCTCGAGTGCCTTATATCCCAAGATAAGCGACTCGATAAGCGCGCGGCACCCACGCACGAGAGGCCAATGTAGCCAGCCGTTCAAGTTTTTCCCGGAAGCGAGGTCATGCTCTTCGGTATAAATATCGCCCTCAGGTGTGCGCACACCCACAGCCCAGTTGTATTTACCACGCATCATCACGCCCTCGAGCAACGCTTGTCCACCTACGTGAGTTTTATGCTCACCGTCTTCGGAAAAAGCGCGTGAAAGGTCGCTCTTTTTGCGCTTTGGAGTAGCGCCGGACTCCGTCGCAGGAGTTGGAGCAAAGGCTGTCGCAGGGGCTGTCTCTTTGGTTTTTGTCGCAGACACTGCCTCTTTGTTGTTTGTGATAGTTTCGTCCCCTTTGGTATCTGCCATGCTAGTCCCTCGTCGCACGCGGATAAGGGTTACCGCAGGTCATTTTTCCCTCAGGGCAGCTGCCATGCACACAGGGCGCACCCGCGCATGCAAACACGTAAGGTGCCGTAGGGCGCGCAAGCTCTAGCATCTTGTGAGCCATTTCGCGTATTTCCCATTGCGCACGATTGCAACAGCGCAGTTCAAAGAAATGCAGCAGCTCACGCACATTCATAGTGATAACAATTTTCGTCTCAGCAGCATTTGGCAGCAAATAGCGCGCGTCTTCAGCCGGCATACCGAGCGCGAGCAGTTTTTCATACGCTTCGATAGTAGCTTCGATTGCCTCGTCGAAAATCTCGTTAGCATCGGGGTTTGAAGCCACGCTTTCGGGCTTAATAGTAGAAAGACCATTGGTGAATTTCACATAACGCTGAGACTGCTGATTAAAACTCGCAATACGGTGGCGCACAAGCTGATGTGTGAGCGCACGCGACACGCCATCAACCGCAAAAGTATAGCTCGCATGCTCAAGTGTCGAAAAATGTCCACTGCTCATGATGGTAGAAAGCACGCTTTTTACGCGCTCCTCCGGCATGGCTTCCATGAGTTCAGCTGCGCCAACCGGCGCATAGCAAAGACGCGCCGCTGTAGCAATGGCGCGCTCAGGGTCAGGCGTGTGATAAAGCAGCTCTACATGCATAGCTCTTAGCTCCTTATTTTGTAATTTTTGTTCCAAACATTTTTCGCCCACACACGCAAGGGTGCGCGTGTGTGTATTTTTCTCTCTCGTATAGTACTCTATTAAAAAATAGTTACACGCAAGAGCTCACTTCGTGCCTTAAAAACTACATCCCTACACCAAACAGACAGGCCGTGCAATGAACGAAAAACACACAGCAAGACAAACTGACGCCGTGTATGGCAAAAGATAAACGGACAGTGCAAATATTGCCAGTTAGAGACCGAAAAAGCAAAACAGACAAAGACGTCAACTAAAGACTGAAGCTTTCAAAAATCATCACGCGTGCGTCGTCGGTGGGGCCGATAGGCACCACCTCTCCCCACGCTTGCCCAAAGCGCTCACGCGCGCAATCGAGCAACCATTCGCGCACCACAACGAGAGCGTGAGGGACTTGTGGGTTTGCACCACGTTCAAGCAGCGCTACAGCACTCGTCAGTCCCCCATCTCGCATAAGCTCGAGTTGACCCAGCTCATCGACCACCAAAAAATAAGGCGCACGTGCAGAAGTCAGCGCGTCAGAAGATGAACCCACCTGAGAAGGCGCAGCCAAAAGAGAGACTTCAGACGCCCCATCCACCATAGCGCCAGCTAAAGCATCAAAGTGTGCATTGACGCGCGCGATGGCTTCATCAGAAATATTCCAAGCGAGACGCGCTCGTCCACTCTGGCTTTTTTCGTCATAACTGCCTTCTTTTTGAGCTAGGTCACGCCTGCGCGCAAAAGAGATACGCTCGCCACTTGGCAAAAGCACATTGTCGATACCGAGCTTTTCAAAACGCCCCTTGTTAGCGGGTAGCTTTTGGGGAGCCTCTTTACCAGCAGACAACTTTTCGAATCGCCCCTCACCCGCAGCCGCTCCTCCGTGGTTCCCCTCACCCGCAGCCGCTCCTCCGTGGTTCCCCTCACCCGCAGCCAGCTCTGCCGCCGTGCGTTCACGCCACACACCCGGCGCAACGACACCCGCGCACTTAACACCGCGCGCGCGCATGTCGCCGACAAGCTGCTCGAGCCAGCGTGTCTTTCCAATTTGTATGTCTCCCGTAAGCAAAAAAAGCATCTTTTCGTCCTCTGTAATTAAAGACTGTTCGTTTTACTGCTCATTGTAGTATAGTAAACACGCAAATCAACAAATGCGAGAAAGAGGCACACACCATGACTTGTCCCAAAAACGATGTCAGCTCATCTGCTGCATCAAGCGACAAAATTTGTTTTCCCGGCACATACGACAGCAATTCTCCATGGTCATTTTACAACCACCTTATAGAGGGCGTGCCCGATGATATCTACGTGAAAGATTACTGCCTCGGCGTGCACTGGACCCATGTCGAAGCTGAGTGCGGTGCGGGCGTAAGCTTTACGACAAGAAACGGTGGCAAACGCACGTTTAGCGAAGATTTGTGCGGCAAAACACTGCGCGAAGTGGCTGAGCTCTCGAAGTCGTGGTGCTTTGAGGAAGCCTCTTTAGGAGTTGCTGCACTAAACGCATGGTACTGCCGTGCAGAGCTACTTGAGCCACTCGGTGTGGTATACGACGAACCGCAAGCGCATGATGGCATCGGTCGTCGCGGAGGGTTTACTTCTCACGATGCCTTTGACCTCTATCGCCCACGCATCGAGGCTTTAAGCGCTGCACGCGAAAAAACACCTGACGAGGCCACCTCACGCACACGTGCACACGTCACAGTTGTGGGGCATTTTCCGCATGTCGAACGCATAGAAGAATACGCAGACCTCACCGTGCTTGAGCGCGTCTGTCGCGACGGGCTCGACACGCCAGATCCCGCCTGCGAATACGTGCTACCCACCACCGACTTTGCCTTTGTAACGG
>CAYNWQ010000068.1:0-7226 GCA_964400955.1 uncultured Gordonibacter sp.
CCAGACACACGGCGGATAGCAGCTTGTGGCAGAAGCTCTTTGATTTGGTCAACAACCTCTTCTGACACAGCGGCGCTGCCTCCAAGCACATACACGTATTTGGGATTAGCCTCGCTCAGCACACTCGTCGAAGCCTCAGAAAGTGAGTCTTGGGCGCACGTCACAATCGGGCAGTCCTGTGTGCCAGCAAAACCAGCTGCCGCAAGCGCGTCAGGAAAACTCGTGCCGCTCGTTACAATAACTTTATTGCAAGAACTACCCATGAGTGTTTGCTCGGCGGAATACATCTCGACGATGTCTTGCATGGTGTCGTAGCGGCTCTCACCGGCATAGTTCATAACTGTTGTCTTAAACATAGCAGCAACAGAGGCACTCTGCGCACCATAAATAGTAGTGTCTTTATAAGTGCCATAAGGAACTACTTTGTAGTAATACACCTTGCCGACGCTTACATTACTATCAGCGTACTCGTAGACGCTTTCATCGCTTGCAGCTATGTTGGCTATCTTTTCCCAAGTAGCGTCCTTATCTGCGCTCGTTGCGCGATATACCTCATAGCCTGTTGCGACCGGCGCGCTCAACCATTGCACCTTAAGCAAGTTATCAGAAGGTGATGCGGTGATGCCATCGGGGATGGTGATAGGCTTAACCGTAATCATCTTAGTGCCAATCACCGTCGAATCCACTTTAGAAGTAACGGTTATTTTTGCGGTGCCCTCGGAAAGTCCTGTTACCGTACCATCTTCAGAAATAGTGGCAATCTCAGGCTTGTCGATAGACCAAATCCAGCCACCACCTTCGCAAGGATCGTCTTCTTGGGTGGTGTAAAGCTCTGCTTTAAACTGGGTAGACTCAGTAGTATAGACGCTATCAGCACCACCGGTAATATTTGCACCACGCAAAGTGTGCAACATTGCAGCCGCATCCACTTTGCCCCAACCATAATATTTATCCCAGCCATCATCGCCTAGGTCAATCGCACTTGTGTAGAGTGCTTCTTTTGCATCATCAACCGAGATATCGGGACGTGCTGCAAACAGCAAAGCCAAACAACCCGCAACAAGAGGGGAAGCCATTGAGGTGCCCGAGGCCTTTTTCGTTGCAGTGGTAGAACCAATCCACGTAGAGAAAATATTAACACCAGGAGCAGAGATATCTTTGTAGGCGTTATAGTCTGCCCACGTAGCACGCGCATCGCTTGATTGCAAAGCTATAACTGATATGCACTCATCGAAATCTGCCGGGTATGATTTATCAGTACGAGGATTGCCATAGTCATCTCCATTGCCACCCGCGCACACCGTCACTACCCCACGAGTGTTCATTTCGGCAATTTCTTTTTCAAGAGCAAGGTCGGTCGAATCTATAGTGCCATAACCACCAAGACTCATGTTAATAACATGCAAGTCGCTAAGTTTACCGTCATCCATGAGACCCTCGAGATATTGATATGCTGTGACAAGCGTTTCTGTCTTTGCATACCATTCGCTATCGCTCGAGCTGTAATAGAAAACGTTTATCGGCAAAATGTTTGCGTTGTAGGAAGCGCCTGCAAACTCAAGACCGTTATTGGCTTCAGCCGACACAATGCCAGCCACATGAGTGCCATGCCCCGCGCCTTCCTGGGTACGAGACTCTGACATATGCTTGCCTTCGTAAGCATCATAGGCGTTTTCTACGTCAATATTATTTTTTAAGTCTTCCTGCTCGAAATTAATACCTGTGTCAAGGATAGCAACCGTCACGTCATGATTAGAACGCGAAACATCCCAAGCCTCAAAAAGGTTTACAGAATAAAGCCACCATTGATTGATAGTAGAAGTGTCATCTGCAGAAACAGCCGCATAGGGGTCGTTAACCGACGTAGTGAGAGGAGAAATGTCAGCACTCTCAGTGGTGGCGACGTCTGCTGTAGCGGTGGAGTCTGCTGCATTGTCTACATCAGCACTCTCAGTAACCGCAGCACCTTCGACGGTGTCGGCCTTATCAGCCTCAGTCTCTTCAGCGTCAACCTCAGCCGCAGTCTCATCAGTTTCATTCGTAGCCTCTACGCTGTCGGTGTCAACTAAGTCTTCACCCTCAACGAGGTGATACACGAAGTTTGGCTGCACATAGTCTACGCGTTCATCTTTGCTGAGCGTATCAATTGCTTCTTCAACCGAAACGTCATCTTTGAGATCAACGCGCGCGATGACTTGGCTGTCTTCGTCAGAGATAATCTCCTGACTTTGTGCCACGGACGCAAATGCGCTCAACTCGCCATCATCTGCAAGCATAGAAATCTTTTGCGAGCTATACGCTTCATTGTAAACAACGATGACTTCGTCATCTATGTAGCTTGCCTCACCATCGTCACCGTATGCGTACGACTCAGCCTCAGCTTGGATCTCACTCGACGCGTCCTCAGCCGCCGCATCACTTGCCGCGTCTGCCCCACTCGCCTCAGTGCCTCCAAAGGCAAGCGAAGGTGCCAGCCCGAAAACTAGCGCTACACTTAATACTAAGCGCAACACCACGTTTTGCTTTTTTGCCATCCTAAAAACTCCTCTTTTTGTTTGCTCATTATGTTTTTGCATGTTACTGGCCTATCTTTGTGCTCGCGATAGCACTATTAAGTCTGCTGCTAAACTCAGCAGAAATGCACGCTTTGCCACCAAACAAATACGCAATATCGGTGTTAATAAGCATGTCTTGCGCACGCGTCAGTGAAGCAGATTCGTCACTTGGGTCAACGAGCACAAGCACGCTTGTGTGCGTACCAAGTACTGCCGAACCAGACAGCGCATCAGCAAAAACACTTCCCGTTGCAAAGCTGATGTTTTGTGCGCTAAACCCGGTGCCGTTTTCGCTATCAAGCAACCATTCGTTTACTTCATCGTTAGTCTCATAGCGCGTATCACCTGCAAGGCGGATTACGCTACCTTCCGTTCCTTCGAGTTCGCGCAGCTCACTTTCGGTCTTTTCGCTTACTACACTCGTCCCGCCTACCACGATGATGTTGCTAAAATCGCCATCAACAATGGCAGCACTCGTTTCAGCCGACAGATTACCATCCGCGTCCGCAAGGAAAATCGGCGAAAGCGAATCGTTTGCATATCCTGCGATAGATAGCGCATCAGGGAAATTATCGCCACTTACAACGATAGCGGTATCACTCCATGCACCTTTGCCCGTCGCATAAATATCGAGGCTCGTTTCATAGCGCGTGTCACCTGCGATACGCACAATAGCGTCTTGTTCGATGCCGCAACTCACGAGCTGGGACTCTACTGTCGCCGGTAGAGCGCTCGTGCCACCTAAAAGCACTGCGCGCTTTGCGCCAAGTCGTACAATCTCTGTCATGACTTCACTCGAAAGCCCATTTGCATCCGCAAGCAAGATAGGCGCATCACACACGCCCGCCAAAGATGCACCCGACAAAGCATCAGGGAAATTTTGCCCCGTCGAGATAATGACCGTATCGCTACCTAAAGGATAGGCGCTTTGCGACAAAGCCGCAGAAGTCTGCGTGCGTCCTGCACCCGCTCGGCGCACGACATAGTTTGCGTTATCCTCGCTACCTGCGCATTTCGCAGCGTCAAACTTGTCATTTGCCTCAACGAGTCGCATCGCTACACCTGAGACGGTCTCATCACTCATGAGCTCAACCGAAGACAAAATGTCTTGGGCCTCTTTCACGAGCGCAAGCAACTCGCCTTGCGCCTCAGGAGAAACATAGGCCACATCACTCGACACATTTGAAGCGTCAGTATCGATAAGAGTGTGTTGCAAATCGTCGAGTGCAACATCTAGCGCCGCCGAAAGAGAAGCGGTGCCTTCAAGATAAGTACCCGTTTTCTTTCCGGCGTCAAATTTGGCGATTACCTGGATAAGTAACTCATAGGCAGTCATCGCCGAATCGTTGGTTGGGTCTTTTGCCATCGTGTCAACCGCATCGCTATAGGCGTCTTCAAGCTCCGCATAGAGCTCAGGCGACACAAATTTTTCGCCATAGGCAACTTGTGCGGCATCCGTACCCTTTTTCGTGTTGTCGAGATCAGCTTTAGCCTTAGCGATTGCATCGTTTGTAAGGCCAGCGATGGTAGCATTTGCGCTTGCCTTAGCCGGATAGACGATACTTGCCTCGTTTTGCTGTTTCATAAACTCGCTGTAAGTGTAATCGTTGACTGACTTCTGGCCAAAATTGAGCACATAAGTCCAGAGCATATCAGCTGAGCTCGCATACATTTTTAGCATCGCTTCAGACATGCCCGAAGAGCCACCATAAGATTTGAGCGCTATAACCGGCTCAATCTCTTTCGCTCCATCACTTGAATAACTATCCCAGTTTGGATAGTAATAACGTGGCGTGTCAAAGTAGTTGTCATAGCTATAACTCATGCCCATATAGAAGGTATCACCTGACGCAAACGACACACCAAGGTCTTTAAGGATAGTGTCGAAATACACATAGCTCGTCACAACACGTCCAGCCACACCACTATAAGACATCGATGAATAGTACTTCACACCGTCAGCGCTATCAGTTGCCGCCATGCGTTCCATATCTGACAAGGTATAGGTCTTGTAAGGCAACGCATCATGACCCTCAACTTCGATGCTGATTGCGAGATCCATACCGCTTGACTCTTTTGTAGGCGTAGCCTCAAAGTTATCAGTGATGGATGGCAAAATACCGAAAGCATCTTGCCATTTGAGCAAAGGCCAAGCACCGTCAGTAAGCGTCCAAACCTCGCTATCCCACTCAGTATCGGTGTAGGTGTTTACGAAACGTGAGTCAGCATAGGTGAGGTCTTTACCATTTGCACCAAGGTCATCTACCTGAGTAGCATTGATGATACTCATGCTGCTCAAAGCGTAGTTGTCAGAACCTTGACCATAAGCGTTGCCGTAAATGCGACCTGCTTGTGAACGATCGGAAGTAGATGAAGTATCAAGTTTGCCGTTGATGACATCGTTAAAGGCAAAGCAGCGCTGGATATAAGGGATACAGGTTACTGCACTAGCGGTCGCATCAGCAGTCGTTGCGTCAGTAGTCGCAGCCACACCGCTCGCCAACTCTGCGTCAGCAGCAGCTGCCACGTCATCCATCTCATCTTGTGAGTAGCGCGCATACGTACCCTCGAGAGTATCTGCGCTGAGCACTTTCACTACCCCGTCTGCTTCCGTATCACTCACGCTGTCCGCGCCCTCGGGCACCATGGCAACCCCTTGGGTTGCAGCAGGTTTACCCACGATACCACCAAAGTCAGAAGCAATGGCTGTTTCGCCTATCGTATCAAGCGGTGTGCCTGCAATCAAAGCGTCCGAATAACAATTTGCCACCAAGTTAGACGAAGTGGTAACACCACGCATGCCACCTACGATGCCTCCCATAGAGACAGAACGCGTACCGCCGCCAATATAAGCACCAGTAGTGTAGCAATTTGTTATCTCGCATTGCGCACCAATACTGCCCGCAATGCCGCCAATATACTGGTCGCACACATCTGCACGGCCGTCATATGAATAGCGTGCGCCATCATCGCCAGAGATGTAGCCGCCGCCACTTGATTGGATGATGCTGATGCCGATGTTGGTGTAGCAACCTTCTATCGTACATCCACCTTGCGCAAGACCCACCAGTCCGCCTGCCTGCAGCCAGTCACCATAAGCAGAGTCGGGTCGGTCAAGTACGTATATTTTTCCAACGACACCAAGGTCTTTGATAGTTGCACCATAAGCGTAGCCAAAGAGTCCAATGCAAGATTTACGGTCAGAAATCTGGCACACGTCACCTTGTTGTACCCACATCTCGAGTTCATTTTCGCGATTGATATAAAGCCCGTAGATGGTGTGGCCACATCCATCAAAAGTGCCACGGAATGCCTCGGCTTCTTTTGCGCCTGCCATAACAATCCAGTTGCCACGGTCAAGTTCACCGGTATCGCTCGCCTCATAGCTATCGCAATCACCGAGAGCAACATCGCGTGTAAGTTTGACTTTGTCTTCTTGATCGCCATTGCGGTTCCACCATGCAAGCTCAGCTCCGGTACCGATAAGATAATAACCCTCCTCGTCTTTTTGAGGCTCGGTTAAGGTTTCGCCGTCCCAGCAGGGCACGAGACGTACAGACACCGTCGTGTCTTTCTCGATAGAAGTTGTATCACTCGCTACGGTGTAGCCGTCTTTGGTAACTTTATAGGTATAAGACTCAGCGTTATTGAGCGAGAAAGTGCTGCTTTCTGTACTCATGGCAACTTCGTTACCCGAGTCGTCATACACGCTCGCCTCCCAACCGGAAAGCTCAGCGCCGAGGTCGTCATACGCCGCAAAACTGAGTTTACTTTGATCGGCTGTAACCGGAGTGCCCAGCTTAATGCTTACCACGTTATAGATATTATGGTCGGTCTCATCTTTTGCATTTTCCATACCGAGATTGAGCATAAGTGGGCCTTGCCCGGTGATCAATTTTGAGCTGCCAAAAAGTACTTTGTTGTCTTTTGCGAAACTAATCTGAGCCGTTGCTTTGCCAGTCTCGTTGCCATCCGCATCATACACTGCACGAGCATTGCGGATATCTCCCATAGTCAAATCGTAAGAGTTACCGCTACCATCAACAACACTAACCTCAGTTGCATCAGCCATGCCGGTATAGAGTACGCCATACGCTTGCAAAAGCGCGTATACGCTTATGCCCGTATAAGTGCTTTGCGTGATGGTGTTACCCTCTTTTGTAGAATAGGTCGCCTCACGACCAAGCGGCTCTTGCAGTACCAGCTCTTCGATTTCTTTGAGCGAAAGCTCATATGTTGTACCTTCAGAGTCGATAAGCGTCAGTGCTTTTTCGCCTGGCAAACACTCAGAAGCAAGCGGCACTGAAGTGTCACCTTCATAATAGAGATGTAAAGATGCCGGATCTAGGCCAGCGCTTGCTGAAGACGTCGGCGCAAAAGTCAAATTAAACTTAACGACGCGGCCGTTTTTTGAGCGCTCAACATCTGAAATGCGATAGGCACCATCCACCTGTACCTCGGTATTTTCGCTAAAGAGGTAGTGTGCTATGTCATCGTATTGGGAAACCAAAGTCACCGAAGCACGGTAATACGTTGCTTGAGCAAAGATTGTGTCATACATCGGCTCGCCAGCACTAGTCCACTCAATGGTCTGCGTGATGTGGTCAAGCGCATCAATTGAGCTTTCATCCTCTGCGACAAGGGCCGCAGACGGCGTGCCTACTGCCACAG
>CAYNWQ010000069.1:0-4314 GCA_964400955.1 uncultured Gordonibacter sp.
ACGCCGCGAACCTGCGCCCCGCGCACCGGCGCACCCACGCCGCGAACCTGCGCCCCGCGCACCGGCGCACCCACGCCGCGAACCTGCGCCCTGTGTCCTGCGCCCCGCGTACCCGCAAACGTTACAGGAATATGTCAGAATTTTGGCGATTGTGAAAACTTTAGTCTCTCTCGCTCATATTTCCTCATTTTGCCTTGCATTCCTCTGTTGTACTGCTATCATAACCACTGTTTTTAGCACTCGCACCCCTTGAGTGCTAGCACTCGCAACTTATGAGTGTCTACAATGTTTAACATGCAAGAGATTTCGTTTAGAGACGAAAAAAACGAAAGGATGGCAAGGTTATGAATTTAAAACCCCTAGGCGATCGTGTGATCGTCAAAGCCGATGAGGCAGAAGAGACCACAAAAGGCGGCCTTATTTTGGCCCACGACTCAAAAGAAAAGCCACAAACAGGCACCGTTTTGGCTGTTGGTGCTGGCAAACCCAACAAAGATGGCGAGCTGGTAGCTGTGCCGGTCAAGGTAGGCGACAAAGTAATCTATGGCAAATACGGCGGAACTGAGATTACGGTCGACGGCGAAGATGTACTCATCTTGCGTGCCGATGATATCTATGCGGTATTTGAGTAAGCAACTATCAGGTAAACAATTAGTGAGACTATAAAAAGGAGAATCACCATGGCTAAAGATATCAAATTTGAAGCCGACGCACGCAGTGCACTTGCTGCTGGCGTTAGCAAACTTGCCGATGCGGTAAAAGTAACGCTCGGGCCTAAGGGGCGCTACGTTGCTCTTGAGAAATCATACGGCGCACCGACCATCACCAACGACGGCGTTACGGTCGCAAAAGAGGTAGAGCTTGAGGATCCGGTAGAAAACATGGGTGCACAGCTCGTACGCGAAGTTGCCGTAAAGACCAACGATGTTGCTGGCGACGGTACTACGACTGCTACTTTGCTTGCAGATGTTATCGTGTCAGAAGGTCTGCGCAACGTAACCGCTGGCGCTGATGCGCTCGGCATTCGTCGCGGCATCCAAAAGGCAACCGATGCGGTTGTTGAGGCTATCAAAGCTGACGCTCAAGAAGTTTCTACCAAAGAGCAAATCGCAAATGTAGGCACCATTTCTGCAGGTGACGCAGAGATTGGCGTAAAGATTTCTGAGGCGATGGATGCAGTCGGCAAAGATGGCGCTATCTCTGTTGAGGAAAGCCAGACTTTCGGCATGGACATCGAGATTGTCGAGGGCATGCAGTACGACCGCGGCTACATTTCTCCCTACATGGCAACTGACATGGAGAAAATGGAAGCAGTGCTCAAAGATCCGTTCATCCTGCTCACTGACCAAAAGATTAGCAATATCCAAGACATGGTGCCGCTGCTAGAGGAAGTCATGCGCTCTGGTCGTCCGCTCTTTATCGTTGCCGAAGATGTTGAGGGTGAGGCACTCGCCACTATCCTCTTGAATCGTTTACGTGGTACGCTTAACTGTGTCGCTATCAAGGCTCCTGGCTTTGGTGACCGTCGTAAGCGTATCCTCGAAGACATCGCTGCTGTAACTGGTGCTCAGGTCATCGATAAAGACTTTGGTATGACTATTGCGGATGCAACCATCGACATGATGGGCACCGCAAAGACCGTGAAAGTCACCAAAGACAACTCGCTCATCGTTGATGGCGCTGGCGAAAAGCAAGCAATTGATGACCGCATTTCGCAAATCAAAGCTGAGCTTGATCGCACTGAGTCTGACTTTGACCGCGAGAAGCTTCAAGAGCGTCTCGCGAAACTCTCCGGTGGCGTTGCGGTGCTCAAGGTTGGCGCTGCGACCGAATCAGAGCTCAAAGAAAAGAAAAGCCGTATCGAGGATGCCCTGCAGGCAACACGTGCTGCTGTCGAAGAGGGTATCGTTGCCGGCGGCGGCGTAGCGTTGGTAGACGCTTTGCCTGCACTTGATGCGATTGAAGTCGCTGACAAAGACGAAGAAGTTGGCATCAATATCATCCGTAAAGCACTCGAAGCTCCTATGCGTGCTATCGCGCAAAACGCTGGCTTTGAGGGTAGCGTAGTTGTCGAGCATGTGAAAGGCCTCAGCAAAGGCGAAGGTCTCAACTGCGCAACAGGCGAGTACGGCAACATGATTGCTATGGGTGTAAACGACCCGGTTAAAGTAACCCGTACTGCTCTGCAGTCTGCTGCATCAGTGGCAGCTCTTATCCTCATCACCGAGGCAACTATCAACGAGATTCCTAAAGAAGGTCCCGACCTGTCAGCTTTGGCAGGCGCTGGTGCCGGTGGCGGAATGTACTAACAAGTAAGTTCCGCCGTTCTGACGAACGGCGGAACTACTCGATGCTGCGAAGGGCTCGGACGGTACACTCGGCGCTCCAAAGAAAGCTCACGCACACAAGTGCGCTACGCTTTCTTTTCCCACCGATTGTGCTCATCCGAGCCCTTCTCGCTGACTTACTAACGCCAACCTGGGCGTTTTTTATTACTGTGCTAATTGACTTGCGCTAACATGGGCGCTTATATAGTTCCGGCGGTCTTCCGACCGCCGGAACTGCTTCTGGTAATCAAACTTATGCGTCTTTTGTTGAACACAACAAAAGGATACCGCCAATAACAGAGATAAATATCAGAGTGCAGACGCCAAAAGCAGTAGTGTTTGCCTTGGTGCCTTTGTAGATGCCCCAGCAATATACGGTCATGGGGATCATCCAAGCAAGCGGGATAATCATCCAACAGCATCCCACGAGTGATACGATGCAGAAAATAAAAGCAGCAAGTCTTAGTCCATCGTCGTTTGACTTATTTGCGGGCTGCGTGTAAGTAGGCTGCTGATAAGCGGGTTGCGAATAGGGTTGTTGTCCCGGCTGATAAGCACCAGCGCCCGGTGTGCTCGGGGCGATTTGTGATTGTGATTGTGCTGGAGCGGGCGTTGTCGCCACTGCTGGCGCTTGCCCTTGTGCGGATGTGTAGTTTTCTGTCCACTGTGTACCGTCCCACCAACGCAACTTTGTCGCGTCGCCAGCGGGATCTGCGTACCAGCCTGCTTGAGGATCTGCCATGTCTTCTCCTTTAATACGTATTTTTGCAGATACGCATTCATTATAGGACATGTTTCGCTACAATGCCCTTTCATGGACGAAATTATTCATATAGCAATACATGTTGCGCAACACTCTTTTTTAGACACGCTCTATCTCGTGCCTTTTCTTTATATTACCTATCTTGCGATGGAGTGGCTTGAGCACAAATGTGGCGCACGAACACAAGCTGCCGTGCAAAAGGCCGGGGTAGCTGGTCCTGTCGTAGGCGCTGTGCTTGGTGTCGTTCCTCAATGCGGCTTTTCTGCGGCCGCAGCAACGCTTTGGGCGGGGCGCGTGGTGACACTCGGTACGCTTTTTGCTGTTTTTCTTTCTACGTCAGATGAAATGTTGCCCATCTTTATAGCAGGTCAAGTTGATATAGCGACCATTGTGCGCATCTTAGGTGCAAAAGTGCTTGTCGGTATGGTGATGGGTTTTGTGGTGGACGCGTTTATGCGCTTTGTGCGACATCGCAGTGATGAAAAACTGCGCATTCACGAGCTTTGCGCGCGCGACCGCTGCTTGTGTGGACAGGGATGTGAGACATGCACGGAAAACCCTGAGGCGGCTTACGCACACCACGATGACTGCGGGCATGATTGCACGCATGAGCATCACGCTCACGACCACTCGCACGATCATGGCGTAGGAACCTTACTTAAAAGTGCTCTAATCCATACCGCTGAAGTGACGCTTTATATTTTCATCATTACGTGCGTGCTTAATGCAGTATTAGAAACGGTTGGCGAAGACGCACTTTCGCAACTGCTTGCTGTAAGTCCCGCTCTGTCGGTTTTAATCTCTGCGCTGGTGGGGCTTATTCCAAACTGTGCGGCAAGTGTTGTGATAGCGCAGCTCTATGTAGATGGCGTGTTAGGCGCAGGCGCAATGTTTGCAGGCTTGCTTGTGAGTGCTGGTGTGGGTCTGTTGGTGCTTTTGCGTACCAACCGCCGCGCAAAGCAAAATCTCTGCATCATTGGTGCGCTCTACGCAACAGGTGTTATCTGGGGCATGCTGATAAACGCCACCGGCTTTGTGTTTTAGACCTCGGCTGCACGCTCCACGTTCCGTGTCTCACGTCCCATAGTCACCACCTCATATCCCACATCCCATAATCTACGTCCCGCACTTCGCTAACTCCCAAACTTCATAACTCCCAAACTTCATAACTCCACTTCACTCCACATACCACCCCCTCTGTGCACCCTGCGCCCCGCTAGCCGA
>CAYNWQ010000069.1:4414-7189 GCA_964400955.1 uncultured Gordonibacter sp.
CTCCACTTCACTCCACATACCACCCCCTCTGTGCACCCTGCGCCCCGCTAGCCGAAAATATGTAGCAGCTTTGCATTCTCGCAAAAATTGCCCAGTTTAACGCTACAATGACAAGTCGTTATGACTGAAATACTTGATAGCATAGATGCATTTGTTTGGGGCCCGGCAATGATCGGGCTCTTATTGGGTACCCATATATTTCTCACTATTCGCACCGGGTTTATCCAGCGCAAACTTCCCAAAGCCATACGTATGTCTTTTCACGGAGGTCAAGATGGCGAGGGTGATATTACCAATTTTGGCGCACTTGCGACAGCTCTTGCGGCCACCATTGGTACGGGCTCTATCGTAGGAGTTGCGACGGCTATTTTGTCGGGCGGGCCGGGCGCGGTCTTTTGGATGTGGATTACGGGCGTATTTGGTATCGCTACCAAATACGTGGAAGTGTACGTTTCAGTGAAATATCGCGTACGTGACCATGCGGGTGCCATGCTTGGTGGCGCGATGTATGTATGGGAGCGTGGTTTCGCGCGCAAAGACGGCAGTGTGCCGTGGTGGGCGCGCCTCGGCGCTCTTGCTTTTGCAGGCTTTGCTATCATTGCAACGATTGGCACCGGTTCTGCAGTGCAAGCTGCGGCTATGTCAAATATCATTACGGTCAATATCCCTGCGATTCCTAACTGGGTGATGGGTATTATCATCGTCGTTGCGGTTGCGGTGGTCGTTTTTGGTGGTGTGAAAAACATCTCGAGCGTCTGCGAAAAGCTTGTTCCGTTTATGGCGGTGGCTTATGCGGGTGGATGCCTTATCATTTTGGCGCTCAATTGGGCAGTTTTAGGTGACACGCTCATGCTTATCTTAGAATGTGCCTTTACGCCGCGTGCTGCTTTTGGCGGTGCGGTTGGCTCAGGCATCATGGTGGCTCTACAGTTTGGTTGTGCCCGCGGGCTTTTCTCAAACGAGTCGGGTCTTGGTACAGCTCCTATCGTGGCTGCGGCCGCAAAGACAAAAAACCCTGCTGAGCAAGCGCTTGTTGCTATGACGGGTACATTTTGGTCAACGGTTGTGATATGTGCTCTCACGGGTTTTGTGCTGGTGTCGACAATGTTGACAAACCCCGAGATTCAAGCTGATATTTTGGCCAATCCATCGATCTACACTGGCGCTAAGCTTGCAAGTGTTGCCTTTGCAGAGATTCCCTATATTGGCACACCTGTTTTGGTCTTGGGTATGGTGTCTTTTGCCTACTCAACTATTCTGGGCTGGAGCTATTATGGCAACCGCTGTGCGGCCTATCTTTTCGGGAAACGTGGCGTTTTGCCTTATCAGATTATCTATGTTGCAGTGGCTTTCTTTGGAGCGATTGGTGTAGGCGACCTTGTTTGGGAGATTTCAGATATTGGAAACGCTCTCATGGCAATACCTAATATCGTAGCGATATTGCTTTTGTCCGGCGTTGTCGCGCGTGAAACAAAGCACTTTGTCTACGAAGACAATCTCGACGAAGAGGACTCGACCCCCATTCCGCTTCTCGACCGCAAGTAAGCTGCATCCTTCTCGACCGCAAGTAGTTCGCGCCGCACCCTCGCGCTGCCTTATGTTTGTACCCCACGCCGCACCCTCGCACACGCCAATGCCTACCACCACGCCCTCCTCGCGCGGCCGCACTTTACAAAAATTTTACAATCAAATGCGTCATTCTACGTAAAAAGCTCAGTATGAGGGCCTCGCTTTGTAAAGAATGAGTTAAACTATTTCGCGGTGTTTTTTTACGCCTCAATCTATATCGGCGCGTTCAGGAGGAGCAATGGCCAAAAAGAAACGGTTCGATTATTTCGCTGCTTATGTTGAGCTTGCGGCACTGACAGTAGAGGAATCGCATTTGCTCATAGAGACGGTCGAACATTTTCCCGGTGCACAGGGTTTTGAGCTGGCCATGGCGCGCGCTCACGAAATCGAAAACAGGGGAGACGTGCTCAACCATGGCATCTATCAAAATGTCGCCTGTGATTTCGTGACACCTTTTGACCGCGAAGATATCCTGGCGCTAGCGTCTTCTTTCGATAACATACTTGACTCTATCGACGACGTGTTTCAGCGCTTTTATATGTATGGTATAAATGAAGTGCACACCGACGCGATTCCCTTTGCTCACATCATCGCAAAAAGCTGTGAGTCGCTTAACGCCGCTATGGAAGACTTCCAAAATTTTAAAAAGTCCAAGGAATTCAAACACTACGTGGTCGAGGTCAACGATTGCGAAGAAGAAGCTGACGTGCTTTTCCGCGAGTCGATGCGTCGACTGCATGTGAGCGAACAGATGGATCCTTTGCAGGTACATATCTGGTCGCATATGTTTGAGCGCCTCGAAAAATGTGCGGATGCGTGCGAGCACGTCGCTGATGTGATGAATACCGTCATCCTTAAAAACGTATAGAGCTCGGCAGGAAAACTTATGACCCTTACTTTTGCGGCGTTTTTAGAGCAGGCCGCTGCTTATCCGGTGCTCTATCTCATCTTGGTCTTAGTTATTGGCGTGACGGTCGTTTCTGGCGCGACTGATGCGCCAAACGCTATTGCAACGGCAGTTTCGACACGCTGCCTCAAGCCAAACACCGCTATCGCTCTCGCGGCGGTGTTTAATTTTGTGGGGCTTGTGGGTATGACCTATATTTCCACGGCTGTTGCAAAAACCATGTTCGGCATGGTTGATTTTTCTGGAAATACCGACGCTGCGCTTATGGCGCTTGTCGCCGCAATGATAGGCTCTATTGC
>CAYNWQ010000070.1:0-7115 GCA_964400955.1 uncultured Gordonibacter sp.
TACAATATCCCAAGCGGTGTACTGTTTTACTTTGACAGCGCAGGTGGATACCATCGCGGTCCTCTCACTGCTATGAGCTATGCGCTACCTGCAATCGAAATCGTGCTTTTGATGATATGCTTTGCGGTAAACCGCAAAAGTATAGGGCCCGCCACAGAGCGCGTGCTCTTTGTGGCGGCACCTATCACTTTACTCATGATGATTTATCAGGTCGCAAACCCCGAGCATCTACTCAACGGCGCCATATGCTCGCTTGCTGACCTCATCATATTTATCAGCTACAAAGGAGACCGAGAGGAGCAAGACTTTCTCACGGGACTTGACAACCGCCACGCCTTTACGACTGAAATTTTACACCGCACTGAGGGGAAACAAGGCTATCAAGCCATCATGATAAAGCTGAGACATTTGTCGCGTATCATCAATACTTACGGGCAAGCCGGGTGTAATACCGTACTTTTCCAAATGAGCGAAATGCTGCAAAAGCAATTTCCTACTGCGGAAGTATTTCGCTATAGCGACGAGCGATTTGCGCTTATCTTTGGCGATGCAATAGAAAAACACTGTGTCGAGCGCCTTGAAAAAGTAGCGAGCGAGATGAACCGTCACTGGAAACTCGGCAGCTATGAAGCGAACGTAGGCTTTTGTGCAGTGGATATACGTTACCGCGGACAAGACTGGACACCTGAGCAAGTCAGTAACTACCTTGGAAACGCCGTACACGTGGCGAATGCAGAAGATAACGAGTTGATGCCATTTAACGAGCAGCTCTTTTATCGCTATCAGCGCAGAGACTACATCTTAAACTCCATACACGCCGCCTTTGCAGAGGGCAGATTTAGGGTGTGGTATCAACCGGTCTACTACCATAGTTCAAATAAATTTGAGTCGGCCGAGGCCCTCATCAGGATGACCGACGACGACGGCAACTTTATCTCTCCGGGCGAGTTTATACCTATCGCCGAAGAGACAGGTCTCATCAATGGCCTTATCGAGATTGTACTAGAAGACATTTGTCGCTTGCTTGGCAGCGGAAGCGTACCTGAACTCAAATGTATCTCGATTAATATACCCATGCATCAGTTTATCGAGCACAATCTCAAAGAACGTTTTATGACCATCATGGAAAAATACGGCGTCTCACCTCATCAGATTAAGCTCGAGATAACCGAGCGCGATGTCGAAGAAAACGGACAAGAAGCGCTTGAAGTAATTGACGACTTGGTGCAAAGCGGATTTAAGTTTATGCTTGACGACTTTGGTATCGCCTACTCAAATCTCTCGCGCGTGCTTGCACTGCCTCTTGACACCATCAAGCTTGATCGTTCTATCGTGCTTTTACTCGAGGAAAAGACCAAGGGTCAAGACATCGTGAAAAATAGCCTCGTACCGCTTTTCCAAGGCCTTGGGCAAAATATCGTCGCCGAAGGTGTAGAGACCGCACAACTTGCAGAGTATGTGCTGAGCTGCGGCATTGATCGCATACAGGGATTTTATTATGCGAAGCCAATGGATGAAGCAACACTGCTGATGTGGTACGCAGCGCGCAGCTAGCGTGAAGTGCGCGGGCGTGGGGTGCACGAGGTGCGGGTGCAGTAAGTAGCTAGATTTGTGAGCGGCAAAAGCTGCATGAGGCTAGCCTAACGCGCGCAGCGCGCAGCTAGCGTGAAACCCCCTAGCGCGCGGCGGTACGGCGGTCGTGAGTTTCCCAGAATGCGCGCTTTGTTTCGTAGAGCATACCGTCAGCTGCAGCGCTTGCTTTTTCAAACTCACTCGCGTCGACAAAGTGCGTGTACCCATACGAAAAACCGTACGTTAGGCTCTTACTATCACCACAATGCTCTTTGATGGCATCAATCAGACTTTTGACATTTTCCTCATGTGATGTGCGATACACTATAGCAAACTCATCGCCGCCCAAACGATAAAACATCGCCGTGCGCGGCATACTTGCACGTACTGCATCTGCAAAGGTAATAAGTGCCTCATCACCCGCTTTATGACCAAAGGTATCGTTTATCTGTTTGAGTCCGTTTACATCAAAAATAATATAAAAACGGTCGCACTTGCGCCCCTCTATCTCTTTATACATATGACTGCGCATATATGCACCTGTGAGATAGTCGGTACTATAGCGCGTCATGATGAGATACATAAAATAGAAAAGCTCACTAAATATCGCCACGGCAGGCAAAATACCCACATGAGAATACTCATACTCGCAATAAATACCAATCGAACAAACCACTATTGCTGTTGAGCAAATGACGATTTCTACCACTTCGCCTCTGCGCATACGCAAAAACGACATGACCAAAAGCGCGATAAAGTAAAACGCCGCAACAACAAAAGAGATAAAGCCCAAAGGTCCTCTTGAAAAATGATTACCAGCGCTATAAGAAAATGCGAGAGGTGATATGAGTGCCGAAAAAGACACCACGACATCGAGGATAAGAGGTATCGCAAACGCAATGCTTGCCCGCTTAGAGATTTTCCTGATGGGCTCCCTCAAGATAAAATAGATAATAGCAGGACGAGCCGAGTATGCAATCGCACTCACGAGTATGCGCATAGTACAAGGCTCTAAAAGCGACGCATAATAGTTTTCTGCAATCTCAGCGAGTATCAGCACACAGATGCACAAAGCTGAATACAAAAACCCATGCGACTCTGCTTTTGATGTCGTATGGTCACAACAAATAAATATGACAAAGGCGAGCGACGCAAGCATCGCAACCAAATAATGTTCAATAAAGAAATCTAGCATGTCGATTTACGTTTCTTTTCCTCATACATTGCCTTATCGGCAGATTGTACCAGATATGGCACATCGGGCATACTCTCATCGTATTGAGCACACCCTATACTCACGTTCAACTCACATGCGAGACCTTCGTCGCGGCTCTTTCGCAAAGCAAGCGTCTTGATATTGTCCATAATATGGGATATCTCAGCCTCATCATCGAGTTTAACGACAAACGCGAATTCGTCTCCCCCGTAGCGCGCACAAACACCATCGCTACGCAGAGCGATCTCTGCAAGCGCCGAAGCGAGCAAACACAAAGCCTTATCGCCCTCCGCATGGGAATATCTGTCGTTGATTTGTTTAAAATCGTCGATATCGATAAACATAAAGAAGAGCTTTTCATCTTGCTTTAAGGTCTTGGTTTCGGCATACAAATGACGATAGAGGTCTCTGCGGTTGGGTATCTTAGTGAGATCGTCTTGTGAAATCATATCTATCATCGTTTTGACATAGATGAGCAAATACGAGATGACGAGACCCACCGAAAGTATTGGCAGATTTTGCATAAAGACCTGCAGAAGCGCGCATATGACAGGCGGAATAACAAAAGAAGCTAACGTGAGTAGCTCATGGCGTCGCGCAAAGTTGTCGCTCGTTGTCGCTCTGCAAAAGCACAACAATGTGGCACCAAGAATGTAGCCATACGAGAGGATGTGCTGTGCAAAATACAGAGGACCTCTGTTGTACTCGCCTTTTGCATCAAAATAAAATGCGCAACCCGTAAAGGCGGAGACTACCAAAAGTGATATCAAGATAAAAAGCGGTATGCCAGCTAAAAACCAAAAGCTTTTTTTTGGACGTCGATCATTAAAGACCGCTTCGGTATACATAAACCAACTAAATGAGGCAATACCGAGTGAGGCGAAGTAGCAAAAATTGATAGCGATTTTTATCTCGCTCGACACGTCAAGGTAGCCATCAAGTCCAAGATTCCAGAGAAAGTCAAATACGTTTGCTGCTGCTGCAGCAAACACAGACCCTGCAAATAGCTTGATTTTATAGGTAATTGACTCGTTTGATTTTATGGCACCTATAGCGATAATCACCATAGCCACAAACGACAAAACGTTCAATTCCGAATATAGAAGTACCTCTTCTGCCATGTATGTTCTCGTCCTGCTCGTCTGCCTATACGTTTTCTGATGTGCTCTTCGTCTGCGCCTACGTGTGTAAATCAGTTACTCGTCTCTATGCACCGTCCCAACACTTTTGAGGTGTTTCCCCGGCTCTTTAAACTCTTAGGAACACGTCCCTCTCGCTCTCCAAACTCTATGTGCTAGCCACTCGTCTGTGCGGGTTTGTTAAGCTGTCCGACCTCGAACTCTGAGGTAGCAAGTGTGCTACCTTGTGCGTCGGTTACCTCAACGCTTACTTTAAAGATACGCGTAGTAGCATCGTAAGATGTTACGTTTACATACGCTTTTGTCGCGTAAGGATACGCCTTATCTGACAAGAGTTTATTTTCCCCTAGAAGAACGTGTCCGTCTTCATTGGTGCTGAAGCTGACACCTTCTCCATAATTTTGGCTGAAAAACGAAATCTCGCCAGTGTCAGACACCGTCGTCGTGCCGCTATAACGCAGCTCATCACTGACGTTTGTCCGCAATGTCGCACAAAGCACTTGTGCTTCGGAGTAAGAAACCTCTTTAGCGTAGGTGTTTGTCGCAAGCTGCACACCGACCGCCATAAGACCACTGATAAGCAAAAGCACGATGATAGCGCAAAGCATCTCAACGAGCGTAAAGCCGCTTTGAGTGCGTAGATTACTGACGTCTTGCACTTGCATGACGAGCGAGCCACTATGCGGGGTGCGCAAAAGGCGCTGACTTTTCCTATCCATTGCTCTCAGCATCCTTGTAATAGGTATAGTTGCCCGATTCGTCGGTGTATTCATTTGCGGTCGCGCTGCCGACTTCTTTGTTATTTTTATCGGTCAAGATTACCGTGATTTCTTTTGCATCACTGGTATCTGTCGCGTAATTGAAAGAGATATCAGTATCGCTCACTTTTTCGTTAATATTGGTCGCAACCACCACCGATGTGGCCAAAAAAAGCATCACGAGAGTAGCGATAAGTAGCGCTACAAGCGTTTCAACGAGGGTCTCGCCTTGCGTATTGCGTAATTTATACACGCTAGCTCACCTCTTTACGCTGCAGCTTGGCATTTTGCCACTTGATAGAGGTGGTGACTATCTCTGTTTTTTTGTATGTCGTTGAGAAGAGGCCCCACTCGGTAGTTTCCGTAGAGGTCGACGCTGACGTCGTTACACCCTCAGCCGTAAGGTAGATTTTACACTTGTGCGCATCGCCGCCGCCACTAAATACAATGGTAAGATTGTATTGAGTAGCATCCGCAGAACTACCGGTCTCAACAGATGCTTGGTTAAGAAACACTTCAACGTTTACTTTATCATAGTCGCCAGCGCTTATAGAGTAAGAGGTAACGTGAAACGTCGACCCGGGCAATTCTTTTTCATACGCTAGAGCTTCTTTGATTGTATTACTAAACAAACCATCACCCATGGTCTCTGTCGGACCTGTCGTTTGGGAAAGACTATAGCTCCCAGACCTCCGAGACTTGGTATAGATATTAGTAAGCTCGCTCTTATAGTCACACTTGCCGCCTTCAAGCTGGTCGCGTACAAGCTCTGCAGCAGAGCTCACCTCAAGATAAACTTGCTGTTCGTCGCGGCTATCGTTAAGCGACTGCATCGCACTTACCGCCGCAGCGATGATAACCGCGCTCGTCACGATGGCAACCATCATGAGCAAAAGCGCCATGAGGATAGAGGCGCCCTGCGTGCTTTTAAGCTTTTGTGTCAAAGCACCCATGACTACATCCCACTCTCCACGCGAGCACCAGAAGTAGTGCCACCTGTGCTCCACATGCTTTTGCTTTGCGCACCTGTGCTTTGCGTATCGAGATTTGACGCAGGCGCAATCTTTGCTTCGAGGCTTACGCCATCGCGCACATGAGCTACAAGCGTTGCGTCCTCGGAAAGCGTGTATCCACTAACAGAGAGCGTGTAGTAACTATAGTTATAGGTGCTGTTGTCTTGTTTGGTACCAAGAGTAATTTGCGCGATAAGCTCTTGTTGTGTGGAGCCTGCAGTCGTGCGATAAACCTTGCCAGTCGCATCAGCGGCGTACTCTACCCCATCAACTTTAATAGCAAAACTCGTCAGGGCTGGTGCGTTGAGCTGCGCGTATACGTTGCGCAGGAAAAAGCCACTATTGACATCGGTTAATTTCTGCGCCAGCTGACCGATAGAGGAAATATCGCTTGAAGTATAGGCATACAAAAACGTGTAGCCGCTCCCCGAGTCGTCAAGTTTAAGATAAGCGAAGTCAGGAGATGCAACCTCTATGATGATGTCTTGCGTCGCAGACATCTTTTCGCTATCGCCGGTGCCATACTGATAGGTACACGTGATAGCAACGTGCGCATTTCCTTTGTCAAGGTCTTCTATCACGCGCGCAATCGCACCAAGCGTCAAGGTGCCCGTAGTAGCGCTATAACTTACGGTGTCATTGTCGCAAATGACGACATCGTCTCCACTCTTTATGACGACATCCCAGCTCATTGCAGTGTTACTTGGTTTTATTAGCTGCTCAGCGCCTGTAGCATCCGGCGCATAGAAAGTCAAGTCGACTGACTTTTCTTCGCCTGGCTCAAGCGACATTTTGGTATCGCTTGCTTTGATGATGAGCTCGTTTTCTACCGTAATTTGCGTTTGAGCCTCATATCCATCTAAAGACGCCTTTACAAAGGCACTGCCCGTACGCAGCCCCTTAAACGTTACTTCATAATAGCCTTGAGACGTACCTTCGCTCTTGTAGCTGGAGATACTATACACTTCTAGCGGCTGCTCAAATGCAGGCAAAGGATTGCCGGCATCATCAGTAAAGCTGATGTTATCTGCGCTTAACGTGTTTTGCATAGTGCCGTACACGCGCAGCTTCATAGTCATAAGCGATACCATCTCGCCAGTATCAGGGTCTTTTTGGCGGTTGGCGTAGAGGTTATAGGTAGCGTTTGATTGCTCCCAGAAAATGCCATTTTTAGGCCAGGCACCATAATGCACGTTAACCGTATTGCCAAACACGTCAGTTTGCGTAAGTACCGTGGGGAAAGGATAGTTGAGTCCTTTAAGCTCAGTATCAATACCCGGGAAGCTGTATTTGCCATCAATCGCCACGCCGTGCTCAGTCGTAGTCACGGTGTCGAAATCGCCGGTCTTTGTGACGTTGGTCGTTGACGTCGTCGTCGATGAAGTCCTATAGGCAGAGACGTAGTCATACTTTGCAT
>CAYNWQ010000071.1:0-6999 GCA_964400955.1 uncultured Gordonibacter sp.
CATCTCCTACTACCACGAGTGCGGTAAGTGCGAAACGACGACCACCTTTAACAACCTTAGCTACGCGGTTGATGTAGACGACGCGCTCCTCGAGCTCGGGGATTGCGGCGTCTTGTTGCTTGTTATTACGAGCCATATACCTAACCCCTTCTAGAATTTCAATCCGGCTTCACGAGCGCCTTCGGCCAAAGCCTTTATGCGCCCATGATACAAGTTGCCACCACGGTCGAAAACAACCTCTGTTACGCCGGCCTCGAGTGCCTTTTTGCCAACAATATCACCGAGTACAGATGCGCCTTCTACCGTGGCGCTTTTCGCACCCGTAGCCTTGAAATCTGGACCTAAGGTCGACACGCCAAGCAAGGTAGTGCGCGTAACGTCATCGATGATTTGTACGTACATATTGGAATTGCTACGAGTAACACACATACGCGGACGAGCAGCAGTTCCTGAAATCTTGCCGCGGACGCGGCGATGGCGACGTGCCAGCGCGGCCTGTTTTTTCTGAAGTTTCTTCATTAATAATCCCTTCAATCAGTTACCGAACTAGTCGCTCTTAGCAGCCTTGCCCAGCTTACGACGTACATGCTCGCCTTCATAGCGAATACCTTTGCCCTTGTAAGGCTCAGGCTTGCGCCATTTGCGAATGTCAGCCGCAACCTGACCAACCTGCTCTTTGCTCGGACCGGAAACTACAATCTCGGTCTGGCTTGGAACTTCAAACGTAATATTTTCTGGAGCTTTCACAACAACTGGATGCGAATAACCCAGTTGAAGTTCTAGATCTTTACCCTTGAGCGCAGCACGATAACCAACGCCAACGAGCTGAAGTTTTTTCGAGAAGCCATTTGCGCAGCCATCAACCATATTATGGATAAGCGTACGAGTAAGCCCATGATAGCTTTTTGCTTCGCGTGAATCATCCGGACGCTCAACGATGATTTCAGCGCCCTCCTGCTTGATGGACATCATCGCAGGAAATGTACGAGTCAACGTGCCCTTAGATCCTTTAACTGTGACGGTAGAACCGTCGATGGTTACCTCAACCCCGGCAGGAACACTAATGGGCTGTTTGCCAATACGTGACATAGCTTTTATCCCCTTCCTACCAAATATAGGCAATCACTTCGCCGCCCACGCCGCGCAGACGCGCGTCGCGGTCGGTCATGACGCCTTGACTGGTCGATATGATGGCCGTACCTAAGCCGCCTAACACACGAGGCAGCTCGTCTTTACCCGCATAAATACGCAAACCTGGTTTAGAAATGCGCTTAATACCGCGGATAGTCTTGGCCTTTTTCGGGCCGTACTTCAAAGTAATCTCAAGCGTAGCGCGGGGCTCGCCATCAATCACTTCGTAGCTGCGGATATAACCCTCTTCTTGCATGATGCGAGCTATCTCCACAAGTTTCTTGCTTGACGGCATAGACACCGTCTCTTTTCCGGCAGAATGAGCATTACGCACACGCGTAAGCATATCTGCGATGGGATCGGTCATGCTCATTTGTTTTTTCTCCTTTGGTCCTTGATGAGCCGCTACGTCCGGTTCGTCTGCGCCCATAACGCACACGCCTGTAACGCCGGCACACCCTCAGGCGTTTTGTTTCGCGGCTCTTACCACGAAGACTTTGTTACGCCGGGCAGTTCGCCTTTGTTTGCCAATTCACGTACGCAAACGCGGCACAAGCCGAACTTGCGATAGTAGCCACGAGGGCGTCCGCAACGTGTGCAACGATTGTGCTGACGCGTCGAAAACTTCGGCTCGCGCTTGGCTTTAGCGATCATCGATTTCTTAGCCATGCAATTCCTTCTTTCTATAAGCTTAAAGACCCGGCGTTTGCACGGGTCTTATTGCCAATGTATAAGGCTCTACTTTTCCTTGAATGGGAATCCAAGGGCTGAGAGCAGAGCAAAAGCAGCTTCGTTGGTTTCGGCGGTTGTCACGAAAGTGATGTCCATACCGCGCGTGCGATCTACTTTGTCGTATTCAATTTCAGCAAAGATAAGCTGCTCGGTAATGCCAAGCGTGTAGTTGCCGCGCCCGTCAAAACTCGTAGGAGAAATGCCACGGAAGTCACGCACGCGAGGAAGTGCAGTCGCGAGCAGACGATCGAGGAATTCCCACATACGGTCGCCGCGAAGGGTAACCTTACAACCAATAGCTTGACCTTCGCGTACATGAAAACCTGCGATGGATTTCTTTGCACGCGTGATAGCAGGTTGCTGACCAGTAATAACACGCATGTCATTCATGGCAGCATCTAAGAGCTTGTGATCTGAGGCAGCGCCACCAACACCCATGTTTACCACGATCTTTTCGAGGCGAGGTACTTGGTTGATGTTTTCTACGCCGAGCTCTTTTTCAAGCTTTGCTACAATTTCGTTTTTGTACTTTTCCTTCAAACGAGGGATAGCCATTTTTTACCTTTCCATCCGATGAATTAAACACAGGATTTCCGACCCTGCGTCCCCGAACCTTTCGGGGTCATATGCTTACCGCAATACATCTATTGCAGGTGTAGCTAAACTAAACCGCCGCTGCAATATGCTTACCCACAAATCCAAATAAGTCAGCGAGAATCGTATTGGCGTTTCAGATTGCCCTGTCTTTGCACCAAGCGTACTTAAGGTACGCGCAGCGTGCAAAACGAGGGGCAAGATGAGATGCCAAGACGTTTCGCAGCGTCGGCCCGTTTCGCTGTTCGTCAGAACAGCGAAACAAAATTAGTCGATGTCTTTGCCGCACTTTTTGCAAACGCGTACGAGGCCTTTTTCCTCATCACGTTTGTGGCTTACACGCGTTGCTTCTTTGCAGCTTGGGCATATAAGCGCAACGTTTGACACGTGAATAGGAGCCTCTTTTGTGGAGATGCCGCCCTGCGGATTTTGCTGCGTGGGGCGCATGGCCTTTTTAATCATGTTGACCTTTTCCACAACAACACGTTGCTTTTGCGGATAAGAACGCAGGATTACGCCTTCTTTGCCCTTGTCTTTACCAGCCAAGATTTTGACGCGGTCACCTTTTTTAACATGCATTTTGGTCATTTTTCACACACCTCCCTACAGCGTTTCCGGTGCCAAAGACACGATTTTCATGTATTTCTTATCACGTAGCTCACGAGCCACAGGCCCGAAGATACGCGTGCCGCGAGGCGCACCGTTGTTGTCGATGAGCACGCAAGCATTTTGGTCGAACTTAATATAGCTGCCGTCCGCGCGACGAACTTCTTTCTTTACGCGCACGACAACGCAGCGCACGACTTCGCCTTTTTTCACGTTGCCATTTGGCATCGCTTCTTTAACGCTGCAGATGATAACGTCACCAAGGCCTGCATAGCGGCGTTTTGAGCCGCCCAAAACCTTAATGCACTGCACCTTGCGAGCGCCGGAGTTGTCGGCCACTGCGAGCATGGTTTGCATCTGAATCATTGCTTGAACCTAACTTTCTCGTATAGTCACTATTGCAAATGCAATAAAACTATTTGGCCTTTTCAACTATCTCTAAAAGGCGCCAACGCTTCATCTTTGACAGCGGGCGCGTCTCCATGATGCGGACAGTGTCGCCGATGCCGGCTTCATTGTTTTCATCATGGGCATGAAATTTTTTCGTGGTGGTCATCATTTTGCCGTAAACAGGATGCGGCTTGCGTTCCTTCACCTGCACCACGATGGTTTTGTCATTGACATCGCTTACGACGACGCCCTGACGAACCTTACGTGAATTTCGAATTTCACTCATACGTCTACCTTACCTTCTCGGCGCCTATGCGCTCAGCTCGCGGGCGCGCATCTCAGTTTGGATGCGTGCAATGTCCTTTTTAACCTGACCCACGCGGGCTGTGTTGTCGAGCTGGCTTGTAGCCATCTGGAAACGCAAATTGAAAAGTTCAGCGCGCGCTTCCTTCAACTTCGCCTGCAGATCGTCGGCAGAAAGTTCACGAATCTCTGCTGGTTTCATTTATGCCTGCCCTTCCGTTTCGCGAGAAACAATCTTGCACTTGATGGGCAACTTGTTGATAGCAAGACGAAGAGCCTCTTTTGCGGTTTCTTCATCAACGCCGTCAATCTCAAACATGATACGGCCTGGTTTTACGACCGCTACCCACGCCTCAGGGTTGCCCTTGCCGGAACCCATACGAGTTTCAGCTGGCTTTTTGGTAATGGGCTTGTCAGGAAAGATGGTAATCCAAACTTTACCGCCACGCTTCATTTGACGAGTCATGGCGATACGAGCAGCCTCAATTTGGCGGTTGGTAATCCATGCAGCTTCCTGAGCTTGAACACCCCATGAGCCATGGTTTAGGCGAGTACCGCCTTTTGCCTTGCCTTTCATGGAGCCACGTTGCACCTTGCGGTGCTTTACGCGCTTAGGTACGAGCATTTATTTCGCCCCCCTTTCGTTATTGTTGTTACGACGGGAACGGTTTGGACGAGAGCTACCCTCAAGCGCCGGATTTGGTGCTTTTTGGCCAGGGAGAACTTCTCCGTGATACACCCACACCTGCACACCAATAGAACCCATGGTAGTAGCAGCAGTGGAAAAACCGTAATCGATTTTTGCGCGCAGCGTGTGCAGCGGCACGCGACCTTCGCGGTACCACTCGCGACGGCTCATCTCAGCGCCACCCAAACGACCGGAGCACTGAATACGAATGCCCTTAGCACCAGATTTGCGTGCAGATTGAACCGCTTTGCGCATCGCGCGACGGAAAGCTACACGACCCTCGAGCTGCTCAGCGATTGACTGAGCAATAAGAACTGCATCGAGTTCTGGACGCTTGACCTCGACAACGTCTACAGAAACTGAGCCGTTGGCGATTTTCTCGAGCTTTTTGCGAAGGGTGTCAATCTCTGCACCCTTTTTGCCAATAACAACACCAGGACGAGCCGTGGTGATGATGACCTTAATCTTGTCGCCAGCACGCTCTATCTCCACCTTAGAGACAGCCGCACGGGCGAGATAAGAATCAAGAAACTTTCTAATAGCCAAGTCATTTTCTAGGTTTTTGGCATAGTCCTTATCGGCGTACCAGCGGCTGCGCCAATCTTCTACGATGCCAAGACGAAACCCAGTAGGGCTAACTTTTTGACCCATGTGCTTTATGCCTCCTCTCGTGGGGCTACGATAATTGTGATATGGCTGGTGCGCTTGCGGATAGGCGACGCGGATCCTTTCGCGCGAGGGCGAATACGCTTCAACGTCGGACCTTCATTTACATAAGCGCTTTTCACGACAAGTGTTTCTGCGCGCAAATGATTGTTGTGCTCTGCATTTGCAACCGCAGAGTTGAGCACTTTTTCAACCGTCTCAGCAATACCACGGTTGGTGAAACGCAAAATCTCACGTGCTTGCTCAACAGACTTACCGCGCACCAAATCAACAACGATACGTGCCTTGCGGGGCGATACGCGAACGTAACGGGCTTGTGCTTTAACTTCCATGTTTTTCACCCCTTACCTTATCGCTTGCCCTTGTCGGCAGAGTGACCCCTGAATGTACGCGTTGGCGCAAATTCTCCGAGTTTGTGACCGACCATAGATTCGGTAATGTATACCGGCACATGCTTGCGACCATCGTGAACGGCAATGGTGTGACCCACCATGTCGGGGAAAATGGTGCTTGCACGAGACCAAGTTTTGATGACATCCTTTTCGCCCGCCTCGTTCATCTTTGTGATGCGGCCTAAGAGGCGCGGCTCGACGAAAGGACCTTTTTTTAGACTTCTGCTCACTATAACTCCTTAACGTGTCCGCACTACTTCTTGCGACGACGGATAATAAGACGACTTGAGGCCTTCTTCGGGTTACGGGTGCGATGACCTTTGGTAGGTACGCCCCATGGAGTAACCGGATGACGACCAGCAGACTTGTTTTTGCCTTCGCCACCACCATGTGGGTGGTCAACCGGGTTCATAACGGTACCACGAACGCTAGGACGAATGCCGCGCCAACGGTTACGACCGGCCTTGCCAATTTTGATGTTTGAATGCTCTGCATTGCCAACCTCGCCGATAGTTGCGCGGCAGGTCAAAAGCACGCGACGCATTTCAGATGAAGGCATACGCAAAATAGCGTATTTCCCTTCTTTGCCCATGAGCTGAATAGAGGTACCAGCTGAACGCGCAAGTGCAGCGCCTTTACCTGGTTGCAACTCAACTGCATGAACGAGTGTACCAACGGGGATATTTGCAAGTGGCAATGCGTTGCCCGGTTTGATGTCGGCATCGGTACCGCTTACAACCATATCTCCTACACGCAGACCCTTTGGATGCAAAATGTAGCGTTTCTCGCCATCAACATAGTGAAGAAGCGCGATACGTGCACTACGATTTGGATCGTATTCGATGGTAGCAACCTTTGCCATTACGCCATCTTTATCGCGCTTGAAGTCGATAATGCGATAGCGCTGTTTGTTGCCGCCGCCCTGATGACGCGTAGTAACGCGGCCATAGCAGTTGCGACCAGCCTTTTTTGGCTTGGGCGCAAGGAGCGACTTCTCCGGCTTCTTTGCAGTAATCTCTGCAAAATCAGAAACCGTCTGGAAGCGTCGCCCGGGACTGGTGGGCTTGTACTGTTTGACTCCCATGACTCTCTTTTCTCTCTTTGGAACCTTTGCTCGCACGCCTCTCCGTACACCAAAGATTCCTTCCTGCATATCGTGAAACTGCGCTTGCCACTCGTGCTAAGGGAGGCTTAACACTGCGACCCCGCAGCTCCACGCGTCCGGGTGTATCCATACATCCGCAGACGCAAACGAGAATTATATACGGCCTCGAGCGACGATGCAAGAAAAGATTTTTCTAGGCGACACGAACCCCACAACCTGCACACAAGGGTAGAGTGTGGGACGCACGCGCGCGTGAGGCGTGGGGTGTGCGGGTTGCTATTGGCATCATTGTTCGTGTGGTAAAGGACCCACGCGCGCGTGGGGTGTGGGGCGCACGGCTGACACGCAACAATACGAGCTACCCACGGCGGACACACGTGCACGTGGGGTGT
>CAYNWQ010000072.1:0-6966 GCA_964400955.1 uncultured Gordonibacter sp.
CAACTTGCTCATAGTATTGCGAAATGAGAGGAAACAATTTTTGAACAAGTGCTACTCTATAGTATATTAGTTGACTCCCACAGGTTAAAAGAGTTTCGTTAATACTATCTATGAGATTTTCCGCTGCTTCATCTTTATAGAGACGATTTTTGTATCTAATTACTTGCTCATAGTCTTTTCTCACGGTGTAATAATTTTTTGAAAGTTGAGAACCTAGGTTATCTATAGCATCTCTTCGCAAAGAAGACGCCCCCTTTACCAGATTAAGGTCATCGGGTGTAAAAATAACTGCGGGTACGATACCTTTAATATCGGCTGTTTGTTTTGTTTTACCGTTAACGCTGTACTTTTTTTTCCCAGAAGCGAGCATACAAGCTACCTCGAGATTTCTTTTCTCATCGAAAACCTCCATCTCGATACGTGCTTCATCTTGTCCACTATAAACAAGCTGGCTCAAAAGAGGATGACGAAAAGACGTAAGAGCTGTGAGTAACTGAATCCCTTCAATAATGTTTGTTTTTCCAATTGCGTTCTCTCCACAAAAGATATTAAGCCTCTCAAAATTATCGAGAAAAAGGGAGGGATAATTTCTAAAATTGTAGAACCGTATGCTCTTAATCTCAAGGCTCATAGTTACCTACACCTTGTTTATGTCTGTTTTAATTAGCACATTGTCTTTAAGATATACGGACAGGCATAACAAGATACAGATAGTTTTCTGGGGCCTCAGCCTTAAAAATACCTGGTTTTTCGGGTGACAAAATCTCGAGATATACGTTTTCACTCTCAACTGAGGTAAGCCCTGCTAAAACAAAAGAATAATTGAAAGCAATCTTGGTGCTATCCCCTTCTATTTCACAAGCTATTGTCTCTTGTGCACTACCAACATCTTGCGTAGTTGCTGACAACTGTATCGTTTGTGAATCATTATTGAGGTCGAATTTAACCGGTATATCTGAAGATCCTAAAATGGAAGCACGCTTCACTGCAGAAAGGAGATGTGAGACCTCTACTTTTGCTCTTGTTGAATAGGTGTCAGGTAAAAGCTGCTTATAGTTTGGGAAATTTCCTTCTAAGCGCCTATTGATAAAGACTGTTTCTGCGCAACTTACCACTATTTGGTTTTCCGCGAGCGCGATTGAAACTATTGCGTCAGGTGCAGACAAAGAAGCCACTTCACTCAAAAAACTCCCTGAAATGACAGCCTGGAAAGAGTCGGTCTGGGTATCTTCGAGTGTTGTCTCAGTTATTGCTAAACGATATGAATCGGTTGCAACCATCTTAAGGTTACCCTCTTCAAGTGTAATAAGTACTCCGGTTAAAATTGCGCGGCTTTCATCTTTAGAAACCACGCGGGCAACACGTTTTACCATAGATTGAAATTTTGTGAGTGGTATTTCTATACTTTGAGTAATATCCACTTGTGGAAATCCCGGGAAGTCTTCATAGTTGAGCACTTTGATTGAAAATGATGAAGCATCACAAGTTATAAGCGCAGATTCTTGTGTCGCATCAATATGTACAGCAGCATCGGGTAAATTTTTTACTATCTCAGAAAAAAGTTTTCCGGGTACAACCGTTTTTCCCTCTTCTTCAACTAACGCTGGTGCAGCATACTGAATAGACAGCTCTAAATCGGTCGTTTGCAGAGTGATCTTATCTTGATGGGCATCTATAAGAATACCTGAAAGTATAGGAAGGGTTGATCTTGTTGAAATTCCTTTTAAAACAACTGCGATAGCATTTTGAAGTTCTGATTGATTAATACTAAATTTCAAGGTAGCTTCCCTTCTGTAACTTTATGTATGAGACAGCAGCATTATACCTTCTTTGTTGAATTTTTTTGGTAGTGGCCAAATAAAGAGTTAATGGAGAAATCGCGAACAGGCTGCTGACTATTTTTTTCTCATATCTTTATGTTTAATGAAAAAAGAAAAAGATATTTGAATAATAAGGTGATTAGAAAAGTTATCCACAGAGATGTGGCACGATTATTGTGGATAATGTGGAAAACCCTTTTCCTGCTCAATAAAAGGCGTGGAAAACTTTGAGAAATTTATTATCTTAACGGGAAATAATGAGTGGTTTTTGGAGGATTAGATTATTCATCTTCAGTTTCTAAATGATAATTTCTACCACTCTTAGCAGGTGTTTCTTTGTAATATGATTTATCTCCGCAGGTGAGATTGAGTTGGGCTGGTTTTGTAATTTAAAGTTGACTTAGTAGGATATAATTACTCGTCTTTTTCATCAGGGGAAACTTTATTTTTTGTTTTGTCAAGAACTATTTCAACATTTTTCTTCTTTTTTCAACTGCTTTGAAAGATTGTATGGGAAAATTTTTCAACGTTTTCCACATTTTTTGAATAAATTGGGGAAAACTTTGAAAAGTGCTGTTAAATCAATATTCAAAATTCAATGAATAATGAAAAATATAATTCTTAGACAACTATTTATGCAGATGGGTAGATTTATAACCATGAAAACGGGTACAATACGCACCGCTACTTTGAAAAATATTGAAAAATAAGGATGAAAAACTAAAAACCCTGAATATGTATGAAAACTCTGAAAAATATCAGTTGGAAGAAAGAGAGGAAAGCCCCTCTTTTCAAGGCATGCCTTTGTCTTCAGATTATCCTATAGATCAAAGTAACAATGAGGGTATACAACAAATCACGCAAGATAGGCTATCGGTGGGCACTCAAGCAAAAACTACGAATAATAATTCGCAAGAGTTTGATTACACTTATGTCAAAACTATTGCGCGCATCGCAAGTTATGACGATTTACGTAGTGCACCGCGTGTTATAGAGATTCAGCCAGCCCCTACAACAGACTACATCGAAAACCTCGCATCTAAAATATATGAACAAGCAAAAATAGCTGGAGGAGAAATTCCTTATACTGTGATCAGGGAAGTAACCGAAAATTTTATACATGCTCGGTTTTCTGAAATAATTGTTTCAATTTTAGATAAGGGAAATACTATCCGTTTCGCTGACCAAGGCCCAGGAATTATTCAAAAAGAAAAGGCTCAGCTTCCTGGGTTTACTTCAGCTATTGAACCTATGAAAAAATACATCCGTGGTGTTGGGAGTGGACTTCCTATTGTAAAAGAATACCTCAACCTTTCACATGGCAGTATTTCTATAGAAGATAATCTTGGTACTGGCGCGGTAGTGACGGTTAGTTTATGTAAAGACTTAGAAAAAGAAAGTACTCAACAAAATAATAACGGTTGGTCTAGCAGAAAGTCTTCAATACCTTCCACTCTTATTCCTCCCCTTTCTCAAAGAGAAAAAGATTTTTTGCATTTCTTTGAAAGTGAAGGAGCTTTAGGTGTAACTGATATCGTTAACCTTACTGATATTGCAAACTCGAGCGTTTATACAACTTTAGGAAAATTAGAACAAGCTGGGCTTATCGAAAAAGTGGCTGGGAAAAAGAGAATACTAACTGATTTTGGGTGGCGTGTTGTAGAATCGCTATAACTCTTTACAAGATTACTCTTTGATAGATTAGGGTATTTTGTATACAATCTACCCTATAAAAATTACTATATATCAGCGCTGCTTTAGCTGGTAAATAAACTCTAAGTAAAACTTAGACAAAGTACTCCTTTTAGGTAATAATCTAAGAGGAAAGAATATGGGAGAATATTGTATGGATAGCAAAGATTTAGATGCTATATGGAATAAAGTTTGTAATCTTATAAAGCAATATGAAAATATAAATCCATCTCAAATTAATGCATTTTTTTCTCGCTTACAGCCTCAGGCTATGAGTGAAGATTTTCTTATGCTTACCGCAGATACCGAATTTATTAAAACTTGGATAGAACGCCATTATATGGATGTAATCAAAAGAGCTTTATATGAAATATATCAAGTTCCTTTTACGGTAGCTATAGAGGTAAATCTAGAAACACCAAAGGCAAAACAACCCGCAAACTTTTCAACCACTGAGTTAACAGTTGATAATCAAAAAAATACAACACAAGGAGATAGCGCTCAATATAACATTACTACTCCTGAAAATATAAATAAACAAGCACCTTTAGGTAGAAAAAATCAGCATGAAAACTCTTATTATGACACTTATAGAAAACCAGATCCTTTTGAGAATAATGTTTATACAGCAGATAGCCCTGCTTCAAGTTTAACCTTTGAAAATTTTGTTATTGGTGACTCTAATCGTATGGCTTATTCGATGGCGGTTGCTGTTGCAGAAACCCCTGGAAAGGCTCATTTAAATCCTTTGTTTATTTATGGTAAAAGCGGTCTTGGAAAAACTCACCTTATGAGAGCAATCCAAAATTATATCCGGGAAACGATGCCTCATATGAGTGTTATTTATGTTGACTCCGCAGAACTTCTTTCTGATTATATGGAAGCAAGTGCTGCACATGATAAAGAAAAATCGAGTTATAAAAATTTTAAAACTCGTTATGAAGAAGCAGATGTTTTATTAATTGACGACGTTCAATATCTACAAGGTAAAAAACAAACTCTTGATATTGTTTTTCAAATTTTTAATAAGATAACTACTCAAGGAAAACAAGTAGTTCTTTCAGCTGATCGCGCTCCAAAAAATATTGATATTGATGAACGGTACAAAAGTAGGTTTAATTCTGGCGGTACTTTTGATATACAACCTCCAGAAATAGAAACGAAGCTTGGTATTATTAAAAGCTTTATTGCTGAATACAAAGAAAATGAAAAAAATAGTAACTTTACTATTTCAGAAGATATACAAATGTATATTGCGGAAAGTTCGAGCTCAAATATTAGAGAGCTAAAAAGCGCTATAACAAAAGTAATTTCTCAAATAACTTTTTTTAATCAACCAAATCTTAGTCTTGAAGAGGTACGTGTATTACTTGAAAATCACTTTTCAGGTGGTTCTTCGAGGCGTCTCACAATCGCTGATATACAAAAGGAAGTAGAGACATTTTTTAAAGTGAGTCACGCAGACCTCGTTGGGAAAAAACGTACGAGGGATATTATTTACGCACGTCAAATCGCAATTTATCTTTGCAGACAAATGCTAGATCTACCCTTTAATGATATTGGAAAGAAATTTAATAGAGATCACTCTACAGTGATGTATTCAGTAACAAACGTAGAAGAAAAAATGAAAGAAAGTCATGAGTTACGCGAGGAGTTAGAAACTCTAAAGCAGATTATTAGGGAGGCTTAAATTTAAGAACCTATAAAGGACACAAAGGGTTTGTCAATCTGTTTTTGTTTTAAAGGTAAATCATCACCTCTTTTTGCATCATTATCATTTTTTTATAAATATAGACACTTGCTTAAAAGTGTTGAAAGATATTTTAAAAATTAAGGAAAACGAGGCAATTTTGGTTGAAAAATATGAGCCTCTAATTTTAGGTTGAAACCTGGCACAAATTATTAACTACAAACTCAGTATAAATAATACTGATTAAACTGCAGTTTTTATCTTTATCAACAATTCCACCGACCTTATTATCATTATTATTTTATTTTTAATTTAAAGGAAAGATAATAAAGAGAAATAAGGTTTTGGTAGTAACAGAACGTGAATAACTGGTATTGTCAAGAATCTTTCGCAAATTCAAGATAAGGTAACTTCTTTTGAGAATTTTAAAAACTTTGTAGCTTTTTCTTGACTCTATATTTTTTGCCTATATACTTTTGAAGTTACTCTGAACGTACGAAAGGGATTTGTTATGAAACGCACTTATCAGCCTAACAAGCGTAAGCGTGCAAAGTGCCACGGTTTTCGCGCTCGTATGGCAACAAAAGGTGGACGTGCTGTACTTGCTGCGCGTCGTGCAAAAGGCCGCAAGCGCCTTTGTGTTTAAAACACATTTAAGCAGGCAATGAATTGAATACGATAAAGTCTAGTGAAGAAATATCAACACTATTTTCTCTAGGTTATCGTATTCAAACACCTTATCTTACTTTTATAGTAAGAAAAAGGGATTGCGATAAGGCTAGCACAAAGTCTGGACACGACCTTGATGGTCGTGTTGCTTTTATTGCTGGAAAAAAACTTGGGGGCGCTGTTTGGAGAAATAAAGCCAAACGGCGCCTTCGTGCTTTATGTAAAGATTTAGGGGGACCTTGGAGTGAGAAAGACATAGTCTTTCTTGCAAAATCTCGGCTTTTATCTGTTTCTTATAGTAAAGTATTTTCCGCTTGTAAAAATGTATTAGACCACTCAGATATGTTTGGAAATAGTGATAGTGAAACTAGTAGTTAAAAAAGCTGCAAAAATTCCCTCTTTTTTAGCTATTTGTCTAATTTCTTTTTATCGTGCTGTTATTTCACCGCTTTTTCCTTCATGCTGTCGTTTTGTGCCAACATGCTCTGAATATGGACTGATTGCATTTAAGCGCTACGGTTTTTGTAAAGCATTTTTGCTTACTACTAAACGTATATTACGCTGTCGTCCGGGAGGACCACACGGATATGATCCGGTACCATAAGATGTGGTGAGTGGTTTCCTCTTTGGTATAAAAGAAAGGAATAGTTAATGTGGGACGTATTTAAAGATTGGATTTTTGCCGTTATCCAATTCTTCTGGAGCCTATGCGGTGACTGGGGAATGTCTATTATTATAGTAACCATTATTTTCCGTATACTTGTTGCTCCTTTGATGCATAAGCAAGCAAAATCCTCTTACCAGATGCAAAAAGTACAGCCTCTTATGAAAGAGATACAAACAAAGTTTGCTGATGACCCAATGCGTCAACAAGAAGAGATGCAAAAGCTCTACGCAGAAGCTAAGTTTAATCCCTTAGCAGGTTGTTTACCTATGCTTCTACAAATGCCTATTTTTGTTGCACTTTTCCAAGTATTAAGTGAAATGGGCTCTCGTACAGAGGGGACATCTTACGAATTTTATAATTTGGTTCCTAGTCTTATTACCACTCCAGCCGGTGCGTTTAGCGAGGGTTTTGGAACATTTGTTCCCTAT
>CAYNWQ010000073.1:0-6926 GCA_964400955.1 uncultured Gordonibacter sp.
ACCCGACACTCGCGCAAGCGCACTTACCATACGCTTTGGACAAGTCGCCTCTTCAAGTGCATACGCAGCACCTCGTTTGCAGGTATTTCCTTCAACTTCTATACTGCCGTCATCTAAAAAAGACACCTCTAGATTGCATCCAAGAGGACAGCAAATACAAGTAAACGTTTCTATCTCTGTAGCTATCTGCACTTACTCAGCGCCTCCCCCGACTTGTCTTTTCTCGCGTTTGTTTTTCGTGGCAACTTGATCGAGTTGCGCCGCTTGGCCTTGCGCACTCACGCGCACCGTAGACACTTCGTCAAGTTTGACGCCGCCCAAGTTGAGCTGCACCATTTCTGCCGGCACTGCGACAAGCGCTTTCGCGCGCTTAAGCTCATGTGCATCCCCTGCATCATTAATGCCCTCAACGCTAAAACGCGGAGATTGCAAAGCACGTTTTACTCTAAAGGAGATGGGGATATCTTCATCAGGCGGTGTGTTAGTGTTGAGCATTTGCGGAACTAACGCCCCAACACCCTGCCCAGGAACCACCGGTACATGATGCGTGAGTATTGATTTAGCCTGCGCGAAGTCCGCCGCACTTCGTCCGGCGATCTCGCCTTCTGCTGAAGCATGATCAACCAAATCATGGATGTGTAACGCATTTCCACAAGCATAAATACCCGCAACACTTGTAGAAAGATAATTGTCTACCCGAGGACCTGATGTAGCGCTATCGATTACCACGCCAGCACTTTTCGCCACTTCACTTTCGGGCAAAAGTCCCACCGAAAGCAGCAAAGTATCACAGGGTATGCGCACCTCACTGTGAGGAATCACTTGCAAAGTATCAGAATCGACATCCGATACATACACTGCGCTTAAGCGCCTCTTTCCTTCAAGGCGCGTGACCGTACGCGAAAGATGGAGAGGGATATTAAAGTCATCGAGACATTGCACGATATTGCGGCGCAGACCTGATGGATGCGGCATAATCTCATAGACACCTTCGACTTGTGCTCCTTGGCTTATCATGCGGCGTGCCATGATGAGACCGATGTCACCTGACCCCAATATAACGACACGTCGTCCGGGCAAACACCCCTGCAAGTTCATGAAATTTTGCGCGCTGCCAGCAGAAAAAACTCCCGAGGGACGATCTCCTGCCATATCAATCGCGCCCGCACCGCGCTCCCGCGACCCACAAGCAAGCACAACTGAACGCGCGCCTATCACAAAAGCACCTTGCGGTGAGACAACATGAACCCGATGAAGTGGTGTATCATTTGCAGCAATCTCTGTGTCAGAAGATGATGCAAGCACAGCACTTGATGAGTCGCCCTTACGCGTGGTAGCTGGATCGATGCGTAAAACTGAGGCATTGCGCATAATCTTAATTGAAGAGTCAAGACAAGCAGCTTCGCGCGCAGCATATTCTGGCCCAGTCAACTCCTCACCAAAACGATGGAGCCCAAAGCCGCTGTGTATGCATTGTTTTAGGATACCACCAAGACGAGCCTCGCGGTCGATAAGTATCACGCGCACACCACGCTCGTTAGCCGCACGAGCTGCCGCAATACCTGCAGCACCTCCACCTACCACACACACGTCATACGTTTCAAACTGCTCGACGTCTTGTATTTGCGCAAAAGAAGCGTCATTTTTAACGTCTACGCGTGCGCTCTGTATACGCGAAAGGTCTACGTAGTCGCGATACGCTTCCACGACCAAAGGTGAGCCGGTATGGCGTTTATCTATCACTTGTGGCGGCAGACCCGTCTCACGAGAAAATATTTTTACTATCTCAGGCGAACAAAAACCTCCATGACAACGTCCCATCGTAGCACCAGTGCGCCATTTGAGCGCATCGAGCGATTGCGGAGGAAGCGGGGCATGTAGGGCATCCACCAGCTCGGCTTCTACCACATTGCAGCATCGACAAACCACATGACCCCAACGAGGGTCTTGGGCTATCATATGAGCACGTTCTGTATCGCTCATCAACGCAAAACGCGGAGTCGCCACTCTCGTATCATCGTAGCTTTCATTTTTTTGCGCATTGAGACATGTCGCTATCTCGTTTGCGATATAAACAGCCACTGCAGGCGCCGATGTCAGTCCCGGAGAATCAAAACAAGCAATATTGAAAAAGCCCGGGGCGTCTTGTACTTCGCCAATTACAAAGTCTCCGCTCTCACCTGTGGCGCGCAATCCAGCGAAGTTTGTAATCATGTCACGCGTTGTCAAATCAGGCCAAGTCTTTTTTGCAGACTCCCGCACAAATTGCAAACCTTCTTTTGTCGTAGAGACATCCGTTTTCGAAAACTGATCAACCGCATTTGGTCCAACAAGCAAGTTACCATGTACTGTCGGCGTTACAAGCACGCCTTTACCCAAAGACGAAGGAGCCTGAAACATCGTATGGGAAAACGTAGTGCCCAGATTAGTATCGTAAAGGCAATACTCACCGCGACGTGGAGTAATGTGTAGTTTATGTTCACTCACGAGGTTGTTAAGCTCATCGGCAAAAACACCTGCAGCATTGACGACCACGCGAGCAAAGAGACGCTCACCAGTATCAGTGTATACCATGTATCGAGGTTTTTTTGCAGGCGACACTTGTTCAGACGAACCTTGCGCGGGCGAACCTTGCGCAAGCAGTTCTTCTCCTGCCCAGTCCCCTTCAGCAAGAGCACGCACAGTGCGAACACGGGTGTTAAATTTAAAAGCCACACCTCCGCGTGCTGCAGTTTGTGCGCACGCAAGCGCCACTTCAAAAGGATCGCAGATACCACCCGTCGGAGCATAGAGCGCGCTTTTAACTTGCGGGTTAACTTGAGGCTCGAGAGCTCGCACTTCTGCGGCAGAAAGCTCACATACTCCTTCTACACCATTTTGGCGCCCTCGCTCAACGAGCCGGCGCACGCATTGGACCTCCTCCTCGCTAAACGCAAGTACGAGCGATCCATTTTGCATATAAGCAAAACCGAGCTTTTCTGCCCAAAGAGGATAAAGTTTTGAACCAGCCACATTAAAGCGGGCTTTTGCGCTACCCGGCACAGGGTCATAACCTGCATGCACTATGCCCGAGTTTGCACGCGTAGCTCCGCATGCAATGTCGTTTCCCGCCTCTAACACGCAGGTATTGAGCTCATAGCGAGCCATTTCATATGCGAGAGTCGACCCAGCCACTCCCGCGCCTACGATTACAACGTCGTAGCACGTTTCGTTGAGATTTTCCATGCAGGTAAGCTTACTATTAAATCATGATTAGCGAAAGTGCTCGCACGCAAACGGCAAACCTTTTTACGCGTGCTGCAAGATGAGGTAGGTATTCATCTCGTGCGTACGCCCGTCAGCGCGAAATCGAGCGATTTCTTTTGCGCGGGGCGATATGCGCCCGACGAGAGTATCTATCTCTTCTTCGGAAAAGCTATGACAGTAGCGAAACGTATGCGATTGCCCGTTCCAGCCAAGCAAAAAATCTCCCTCATCAAGTGAGAGTTCACTAAACGCCGGCTCGCAAAACGCGTATTCGTCGAGCACGAGCGCAGCGCCTAGGCGCTCACTACCTGCAAGCTTACCACCTGTGCGTTCGTTGCGCGCGAGCTGTCTGAGCTCACTTAGCGCTTGTTCATGCTCGGCGCGAGCTTTTTTTGCAAATTTCTCGTCAGTCATAAATTGCCAGAAAGACACCGCTACAAATCCACCAGGCTCGAGTGCATCTATAAGCGCGTTTAATACATACAAGCGTTGCTCGGGTAAAGGAACGTGATGCATAAAACCAAAACAAACCGCAAGTGAGCATCCACTTATATCAATAAAAGAAGGGGGCTCTTTTTTGTCGAAAAGGGCACGAGTGATGTCTGTATTATGAAAATGGATGGCTGCACGAGCTGGTTGTATTGTGCGAGCGTGCGCTAACGCATCGCAATTGTCAACCGCAAAATAGTCAAGGCAAGTATTTTCGCTCATTTCGTCTGCAAATTCATGCATAAGAAAGTCGAGAAAACGCATATTGCCGCACGCGAGGTCGAGCACGGAAACTTGCGGGGCAAGCGTATCAAATTTGTAGGCACGTAAGATATCTGCAAGCGTTTTCCACCCAGGCCAAGCGCCTGCGCGCGTTTGTGAAAAGGAGTCAGCGTTACACGCATAAAACTCGTTTGTCAAACGACACATGAGCCGTGCTGTTTTATTGTCCATTGCCTTTTGCATACCTTTCTAATGCCTCGATGTTGCCTACATAGTATAAAATTACCGACACTATGGAAGAGCTTTTACGAGAAATAATTGAAGACCTACGCGATTTGTGTGCAAAAACAGCTGGCGTTACAACTGTGACAGATGATGCGAGCAACTCAAACACATCAAAGGATGCAAGCATACCCACACTTGATACAAAGCGCCTACTCCAAATCATACGCAAGCACAACGAAGGACGCGGCACCCCCGACGCTCCACCCTTCGCAAAAAAGCAGCTCCTACCCTATTACCTGCGCATCAAAGAAACTGATTCCGCGCGCTGGGAAAGCTGGCATATTGACACAACGCTCGAGCGCGCACTCGTAGCAACCTTGCGCATGAAGCCACGACGTACCGCCTCGGGAGTTGCCACCATCACCGTACTCACAAAGCCTTGGCCCTGCGCGGGGGGGTGTGTGTATTGCCCAAATGATGTCCGCATGCCAAAGAGCTATCTTGCAGACGAGCCAGCCTGTCAAAGAGCTGAGCGCAACTACTTTGACCCTTATTTGCAGGTCGCAGGCCGCCTGTTTGCACTTGAAGAGATGGGCCATGTAACCGATAAGGTTGAGCTTATCATACTTGGCGGAACCTGGAGCGAGTACCCGCTCACGTATCAACGCTGGTTTATACGTGAGCTTTTTTGCGCACTTAACGAAGAAAAGCAAGTGCGCGCAGCAAAAGTCAAGGAACGTAGAGACTTTTACCACACCTGCGGCCTGTCTCAAGAAGTCAGTGACTTGCAAGCATTTGTCGCAGATACCCAAGCGCGTGTCGACACAGAAGAACTCACTTACAACCAGGCAATAAGCGAGCTCTATGGCAAAAATGAAGCTTGGACGCGCGCAAGCGCCACCCAGACTGCCACTCTTGACGAGATTTATGAAGCGCAGCATACAAACGAAAACGCACACAATCGCTGCGTGGGCCTCGTCATAGAAACACGCCCCGATGCGATAAACACCGAAGAGCTTTTTCGTTTACGCCAATACGGCTGCACAAAAATACAGATGGGCATACAAAGCCTAGACGCACAAGTGCTGCAAAAAAACTGCCGCACAACAAAAGTGGATGACATAATACGAGCCTTCGCGCTTTTACGGCTGTTTGGTTTTAAGACTCATGTCCACGCCATGGTCAACCTCTATGGATCGAGCGCACAAAAAGACAAGGCGGATTACGCGCGCTTGGTAAACGAACCCAACTTTATACCCGATGAAATCAAGCTCTACCCGTGCGTCTTAGTAAAAAGTGCTGCACTTTGTGCGCTCGCGCAAACAAGAGATTGGAAGGCCTACACCGAAGATAAACTTGTTGACGTGCTCGTTGACGATGTGCTCATAACACCAGCTTATACACGCATTTCGCGCATGATACGCGATATTTCAGCTCACGACATCATAGCTGGCAACAAAAAGACCAACTTACGCCAAGCAGTAGAAGAGCTTGCTGAGACGCGCGCGCGCAGCCAAGACTTAATTATCTCAGAAATTCGTCATCGTGAAATTGCTTCGCGCGACGGCGACACTAGCGAGCTCACCCTTAAAGTCACGCCCTACCAGACAAGTGTAACGAAGGAATACTTTTTAGAATGGGTAACACCCCAAAATCAAATTGCTGGTTTTTTGCGTCTGTCGCTACCGGACAAGGATTATGTCTGCATGCATATAGACGAGCTGCCCATACACGAAAACGAGGCTATGATACGCGAAGTGCATGTCTATGGTCGCGTTGCAAGTTTGCACGGCAGCGGACAAAATGCTCAGCACACTGGCCTCGGAAGGCGCCTTATCGAAAAAGCCTGCGAGATTGCTCTTGCGCATCAATACATACACATTAATGTCATCAGTGCAATTGGCACGAGAAAATATTACGAAAACTTAGGCTTTAGCATCACAGAAAATGCGCTCTATATGCGCAAGGTTTTATGCGACAATGCGTGATAAAAAACAAGCATCAAAAACACTATAAGTATTGCAACAAACATCAAAAAGCCTAAAACAAGAGAAACGAGGTAGGAAAAGATATGCACCTAGAAACTGGGCAAGAAATTGAAGGATTTAGCGTAATCACCTGCGAAAAACTACCCGAAATAGACGGCTACGCCTACACGCTTATCCACAACAAAAGTAAAGCGCGTCTGCTTTACTTGCAAAACGACGACCCCAACAAAGCGTTTTCCATTTCTTTCAAGACCCCTCCCGTAAATGACACGGGCGTGTTTCATATATTAGAGCACTCTGTCTTGTGCGGTTCTGACAAATTTCCCGTCAAAGAGCCTTTTGTCAATCTGCTCAAAACTTCAATGCAGACATTTTTAAACGCCATGACCTTTGCCGACAAGACCATGTATCCCGTTGCAAGCACCAACGAACAGGACTTGCTCAACATGATGGATGTGTACCTTGACGCGGTGTTTCATCCGCAGATTTATCACAAGCGCACGATATTTGAGCAAGAAGGTTGGCACTATGAGCTTACAAGCGCTGAAGGCGAAGATGATACCGACGCTGACGTCAGCACTAACATTGATACCAACGTTGGTGCTGACGCGGGTGCCGACGTCGACACGAACACCAACGAACCCCCCAAACTTTGCATCAACGGTGTCGTGTACAACGAAATGAAAGGTGCACTGTCTGACGCAAGCTCGGTGCTCTACGACGAGTTGCAGTCGGCGCTTTTCCCTGATACAGCCT
>CAYNWQ010000074.1:0-6908 GCA_964400955.1 uncultured Gordonibacter sp.
GGAAGCTTCGCGCCTTCCTCAAGGCTGGCTATAGACACACTAGCCAAAGTTTTCGATGCGATACTTGTTGTATTTTCCTCAGCGCTTTTTTGTGCGCCTACGCCTGTCTCTGAGTCAAGGCTGTCATGCGCATTGTGACCTGCAGGACTTACGTCTTCGGAGTACAGGCTAGTGTTGTCTGCTTTATCACCTGCCTGACTACGTGCAGTAACAGAGTCGCTATCTTTGCGTGCGCAATCTTTGTTGGTGCCGTTATCTTGTGTGCTATCTTCTAGCACACATGCATCATCTGTTTCGTTTGACACACCTGCGTTTTTTGTATCTTTACCGGAAAAAGCCTCAGCATAGGCAGCGTCTTTTTCAAGCCTCATACGCTCCCAACGCTCGTCGTTTATGATTGATGCTCGTCCTCCCACTTTCTTGCCTTTTTCTTCGCTGTCAAGTTGGCTCGACACGGCGCGTACGAGAGGACAGGGTATGACAATAGCTTCTATTTCGTGTTCGGTTGGCAAAATCGCATATGCGATAACCATGATGACTAGTATCACGATGATTACAGTATTGTCTTTAAAGGGCAAAGCTTCTACCCACTGTAAAGTAAATACCGGGATAAGTGAACCTAAAAGCGCACCGATTGCTAAAAGCCCGCGTCCAAGTCCATATACAAATACCGGGGAGAGTCTAAACCTTTGCGAGAGCTCGCCGAAAAATATCCACATGAGAGCCTCAAAGCACATGTAGCCTATCAAAAGCATAAAAGTCGACAAAGTAAAATTGTCAGCTGCAGCCATAGGCAAAAAGAATGCCGTGATTGCTACAAAAGGGATAAGCGGTCGAAAGAGTCGGTTCCATCTACTGGCACCATTGAGTGCCATGACGGTTATAAGGATAAGTACCGTGGTGCAGATAGCCGCAAGCAAAAGTAAAGCTTGGCTTGAAAAAGAAGATGCGGGCAATATCGATTGCACAGAGGTCTGTCGCAATATACCAAGCGCTAAACCTAATACCAAGACCGGGCATCCAAAGCGTAGCACAAAGCTTGACTTTTTAACGGGTAGGGGGCTAAAGATAGGAATCTCACCCCGCTGAAAATATGGACGAGGTGTTTTTGAGCGTAATATAAACAACTCGGCCACCGGTATGAGGCTTGTGATTATGCCTGATATAGGTTGGGGGGTTTCTCTTATGACAAAGGCATAGAGTGCAAAGCCAATTACGACGGCTACAGCAGTATTTAAAACGATAGAAGAGCTATCTTTGCGCGCGAAGGCAACGCCCCAGAAAATGATAAACATCGATGAGCCAATACCGGTAGCAAAGCCCGAAGCCACTTCAAGTGCTATAGTAAGCGTATCGCTTGAGTTTGGTGATATGAACATAAGCATGAGGCAACCGATGCTCATGAGGCAGGTGCAGATAGTGAGAGTTTTTTTCGAGACGTAAATATTTAAGAATCGTTGATCGGTTGCTGCATATATTAAGAAGCAAAGGGAGTAGACGATAATAGAAACCAAAAAGGGTAGAGTGATGTTTGTGTTGTAAACGCCTGTTGCGCGGGAGGCAACACCAAAGACAGAGCTTGCACTAAACATCGCGGCATAAATCCATGCCTGATGTAAGCCATAGCCTAAAGAAAGCAAGCTTAACTCGCCAAAGGAGCTGTCATCATCGTAATTCGCCGAAAGCGTTATACGCGGTACTTTTATACTCATATTTACCCCTTTTCGGGATCCTCGCACCCTCTTCTTCATTATGCGTATGATAGCATCATACCGCTAAATAACCCTTGAGGTTTCTCAAATATATTAAATCATCCTGTACAAAAAATGTCACCTCCAAAAATCGCAGGTGACAGTAGGTAAAAGAAGTCAAAAATGGAGCTATCATCCTTTGGGGATGATGCCCATTTGTATAGCTTTACGCAAAAAAAGAACCCGTAAGGCAGCTGGTCGTCTGCCTCGCGGGTTTTTCAGGAAGTAAACGTATATTAAGCGTTTACTGTAAAGACCACGCTGTCGTAGCGGTTGAGTTGCACATCGGTGCCACTCTCGCCATCGGTGTCATAGGTGGTCTGTGTTCCTGGGTTCTGGGATGCTGCTGTATGTACAGTGCATGTCCAGTCTTTGTCGGCAAGGTAATCCGCCAAGCTAGAATAGCCATAGCTATGGATGGCCTCAAGGCCATTTTGGTCGTTGCTCGATACTATGTCTTCGCTTAGGCAAGCCTCAGCAGTGCTGCCGTCAGGAACAAAGACAAGTTCGGTGTGCACGCCTTCACCTATAGCTTTGGCGTCTAGCGTGACGCAAACTTCCATAGCGCCTTTTGCAGTGCTTTCTGCTGAGAGTTCATCATCGTGAACATAGTAAAAAGCAAAAGCCGGTACGGAAATCAAGGCCGCCACAAGACATGCCAGAACCGCAATGGCAAGAATTTTCTTGCCGTGTGCTACGTTGGCCATTTGAGCTTCCTTTCTGTAGGAGCCCCGCTTTTCGCAACGTGCGCGTCTATTGTAGCGTGCGCGAATCACAACATATCATCCTCTCAGGGTGCTTTATGCCAATTTTTCCAGATTATGAAGCAAATTTCGAAAATATTTGCACAGTCTTTTCCCTTTAGGGTTGCCCAACCCAAACAAAACTTTAAAACATTTACCTCTGAGGGGATGATTATTGTGTAAGGCCCCGCTCTATAATATGCCTAGCGAAAAGCGAAAAAAGGAGGTTTTGCAATGTCAGATAACATGTTTGACGAATTTTTTGACGAGTACGATCCGCTCGCGGTTGATGACGAAGAGATCAATCAAGACGAAATGGACGACGACAATCCTTACGACACAACTGACTATCCCACGTTGCGCAATATGCCAGATGGTATGCGCCGTGAGTCTGTCTATACGCCGGAAAAACTCGGCAGTGTGCGCAAGGCTGCGCTCGAGCTTTTCGATCACAATCCGCAGAGGCGCCCGGTATTTCTTGGCATTATCGATATGTGTCGCGAGGGTTGCCCTTCAAGTGAAGTGACCGAAAAGGTCGATGAGCTGCAAAAAGACAATCTTTCGGTATATTCTCCCATGACTTTGTGTCGTATGCTTGAGCGTGCTGGTGTGCTTACGCTTGAGATGCCTGAAGTATCTGAAGAGCATGAGGATATCGAAAGCAACACCGAGTATTTAGAGATAAAGGAAAAGGTTGATCCGATTTGGCACTCTACCGAAGAGGGTCTTGCGGTTTATGATGAGATGACCGACGGTGCAGCTTTTCGCGATATCGTGCTTGACCGTGATAGCGTTTATCTAGAGGTTTATCAGGCTGTGATGCATGCCGTAGATGAAGAGCCGCGCACTAAAGTCTATATCGAAGAGCTCGTCGATACCTTTGATATCGTAAAGCATCCTCGTCGTTTTGGTGGTCATTTTATCGATATGCTTGAAAAGACTGATGCGCTCGTTTGGAAAAACCACGCATGGCAACTCAGTGATTTGGGACGTAAGATGATGGCCGAAGTTGACGCTACAGTTGAAGCGAAAGGGGAATAGTCATGAGTTATGATATCGAGCAATTAAACGAAAACGAACAGAGCGAAGATAGCATCATTTCGTTGATGGATATGCGTGCACGCACTTACGGTATGCTTGCACGTCTTTTTCGCGAAGAGATAGATAAAGAAGAGCTCGAAGAGCTGCAAGGCATGCGCTTTCCGACCGCTACAGGTAACGCTGAAGTTGATGCAGGCTATCGTAGCCTCTATGATTATTTGCGTACTGCTTGGGACGATAGCATAACTGAGCTTGCCATCGACTTTGTGCGCACCTTTATTGGGCACGGAGTAAATGGTTATTCGGCAGCGTATCCTTTTGAGAGCGTTTATACTTCAGAGCGTAGGTTGATGATGCAAGAAGCTCGCGCAGAGGTCTTGCAGACACTCCGCGAAAACAATCTTAAGAGCGGCAGATGGAACGAAGGCGAAGACCACATTGGTCTTGAGCTTGAGTTTATGCAGCGTATGAGCATGCGTACGGCCGATGATTTGCGCAGCGGGGATGAGGATGCTGCGATAAAGAAATTGGAAACCCAGCAGACATTTGTGCATGACCATCTGCTTAATTGGTTGCCGATGCTTGTTGCTGATATGCAAAAGTTTTCAAAGACAAAATTTTATCAGGGGCTTGGTCAGCTTGCACTTGGGTTTGTAAAAGAAGACGCGCAAACTCTTGCTGAGTTGCTTGAAGTAGATGAAGAGTCCTAGTTAAAGAGGTGTTTGCTCATGGCTAGGTCGAGCATTTTAGGATTATTCGAAGTTTTAAACAGCGCTAACATCGTAGTTCATCAGACGCGCTGTGCAGTTGTGCGCAATAAAAATGCTACTTGCATGAAATGTGCTCAAGCTTGCACGTCAGGATGTATCAGCTATGATGATAACGAACTTATCATCTCTCCTGATTTGTGCGTGGGGTGCGGTACTTGCGCTACGGTTTGCCCTACGTGTGCGCTTGAAGCACACCATCCAAGCGATGGTGAGTTGTATGGTGCGTGCAAAGAGGCCGCTGCCGCCGCAGATGGCAAGCTGGTTATTTCGTGCGAACAGATCGCTGCTGCAGCACGCAAGCATCTTGACGCGACCCGTGTTGCGCAGGTGGTTTGCCTTGGGCGCGTAGAGGAAAGTCTGCTTGTGCGCCTTGCGGCTGATGGGGTCGAGCAAATTGTTTTAGTATCAGGACCGTGTGAGACTTGCGAGCATAAGGTGGGTCTTAAGACTGCTAAGCTCGTGTGTCAGACGACAAAAACTTTGCTTGAGACTTGGAATAACACGTGTAACGTGCGCCTCTCCGATAAATTCCCAAGTTTTGTAAGGCTTACCGAAAGGTTAGCATATGATGCAAGCAAGCGTGCATTTTTTGACACTGCCGGAAAAGACGCTAAGCTTGTGGCAACTCATGCGGCCAACGAAAAAGTACGCGAGGTATTAGGCGAGACCGACGAGGAAAGCGAAAACGCACCCGAGTCACGTTACTTAAAAGTGATGGCTGATGGCACGCTTCCTCACTTTATCCCTGACCGCCGCGAGCGTCTGCTTGATTCTCTTGCACGTCTAGGAGACCCTAATCCCGGGTATATTGAGACGCGGCTATGGGGTCATGTCTCAATAGATGTAACGCTATGAACGTCGTGCAGGATGTGTGCGACGTTTTGCCCGACAGGTGCTATTGTCAAATTTGATGAGGAAGATGGCACCTTTGGCATTGAGCATCGTGCGGGAGATTGCGTAAAGTGTAGGTGCTGTACTGATATTTGTCCTAAAGGGGCGCTCGTTTTAGAAGATGTCGTTGACGCGCGCGCTATATCAGAGGGTACCGTAGAAAGGCACGTCTTGCCGCCGCGTTCTAAGGAACCAAGCGGCCCTCACGCAATACTTAACTACATGAGAGATCTCTTCGAAGACACCGACCAGATATACGAGCGCTGATCGGATAAAGTGTTCCAATACTACTCTCTCTAATCTTGGTTCTTTCATTTCGGCGGCCGATGTGCCGCCGAATTTTTTGTAATACATCATGCTGTTTGGTAGTTATAAGGTCATATAACAACAATAAACCCCCACCTTTCAGGAAAAGGAGAGAGACTGAAAGGTGGGGGTTTATTGTTTTGCCTGTCCGGGGAGGGGGAACCGGACAGGCTCATCTAGTCAAGCCCGATTTCTGAGAGTAGGGTTTGTCCTCCTATGGTGGAAGGACGTTCACCTTCTGTTTGGGCTAGAAATGTTGAAGGGCGGGTAAGCGCCATGCGCTCTCCAGATTCGCTGCGTATGCGTGAGACTTGCATTTTCGAGCGTTCTGCCAGCTCAAGAGGAGCTTTGCTAAAGTATGAGATTACTAATCTTTTACTTGCCGTGCCGCAGAGGCAATAAAACGTGCGTTTTTCGGCCTCCATAATGGCATCTCTGTCATCATCAGTGCTGACGACTTCAAAAGCATCACGGTGGGGTATAAACCCATCTACGCATCCAAATACAAATACATTGTCGTATTTTAAGCCGCATACGTTTTCGTAGGTGGCGATGTGAAGGACTCTCTCACTTTCAGGAAAAGCTGGCTGGTTGATACATCTGCGCGTAATGCTAAATATCTGCTCAGCGGTTTCGTCGCCCGCAAGGGCTGCGTTGACTTCTTCGAACTCTTTTAAGCCCTCTGCGCCAATGGCACGAAGGAGCGCAAAGCCGCGACGTAGGTGGTGTTTCTCAATAAGCTCATGTCCGCTCGTCCAGCGCTCACCAAGTGTAAAGGCGCGCAAAAATGGTTCGTTATTGCCTGCAGCGCGTGCTTTTTCAACTTCATCAAGTGCTTCAGCGAGTGATATCTTGTTTTCGAGCGCGTAAATCTCGAGCTCTTTCCAAGCGTCACTGTTGGTGAGGAAGTTATCAAAGCCACACCAGCTGCGCCAAGCAGTCATGTCGCTCGGGTCAGCTATAAGGTTGAGAAGCGTGTAAGCTACGAGAGCTTTTGCTTTGTTGCTATCACGAGGGTCGCCGCCGAGCTGGATTGAGGTACCCGATGCTGAGATGAGAAAACCACGCCCGCGTAAAACGCGCTCTAGCATACGTGCCCATTGTTTATTGGGTACCACTATGCAGGTTTTTGAACCATCTACGCTCGTGTCGGCATCAGCAAGTGTGCGTAGATACTTTGTAAGACCATCAATCTCATCTTCCGGTAAGAGCCATTTGACAACTTGTGCGCCCTTCGGAAACGCGGTAGCAGCCGAATCGATTGTATCGTTATCACTCGCTTCATTATCGCAATAATACTCTTGAGCGAGCTCAGCTTGCGGGGTGGCCTCCTCAGCCGACTCTGCAGTATCTAGGGTGATTTTTTTCGCAATTGCATTGGCAAAAGACACGATACTTTCTTCGCC
>CAYNWQ010000075.1:0-2326 GCA_964400955.1 uncultured Gordonibacter sp.
GAGGGTCTGCCGGTAGAAGGCGCAGAAAAAGTAGCCGCTTTGACGCGTTTTGCCGATGAGCATTTTGGGCAAGATGGCTGGCGGCTGGCCTATGCCTACGGCGATCATCACTCCGATGAGGAGTTGCTCAGCGCAGCCGAGCATGCTTTTGCGGTGACGCCTGACAAACCGCTTTCGCGACTTGCGCGGCGCAACGGCTGGGAGATACTGAGCTGGAACTAGTTATGCGAGCGGGTTTGTGAAGCTTTTGGGTGTGGTTTGCTCTTTTGCTGTTGAGATGATTACACTCAAGGGTCGGACGAACTTTTTTTCGCAAGATTTGTTACTATGCTTTGAGAAGAGACATTAAATACACTATGAGGAATGGAGGTGGACCATGTCGGAAAATGTTGATTCGAACAATGCTTTGAGCAATGAGCGCGAAAGCAATGACGCCGTTGCGGAATATTTGCATCGTGCATCGCTTGCATGTGATGCGGGGGATGCGATACTCGGGATGCATCTGTACTTGGCTGCCTTTGAAAAAGCACAATCGCTACAACCACTCGATGACGCAACCGACGATGCTGCACTCGATGGTCTCAAGTGCGCATGGAGGCTGGCGTGTGCGCATAAAGAGCGCTCGCTTGCTGAGTATATTTTTGAAAAGCTCGAGCCCTATCTCTCAAGTGGAGAGATAGACAAGTACGCAGATGAGCTGCAGGATCTAGCTATCGACAAGCTCGAAGAATTTGGTTTTTCGCGCGATACCATACAAGATATAACGGACGCTATCTCAAGCGATGTCTTAGGGCCTGATGCTCGCTTGCTGAAGGTGGAACAAATTAGTTCGCCAACTTTTTTGGAGAGCCTGACTTCTTCAGGTTCTTCTGTTGCGACGGCAGCTCCTAAAGATAACAGCGCTACTGCCGACATTGCAAATGCGATATTAAATGCTATGCCGCAAGCCTTAGCTAATATGGGAGGTCTGCAAGGTCTGCTTGACGCGCAGGGTCAGCAGGGCTCGCAGAATTCGCAAGGTTCACAAGGTTTAGTGGCGTCGCAAAATCCGCAGGGTTCGCAGGGCGCGCAGGGTGTAGAAAACCCACAAGGCTCGCAAGGCCTACAAGGCTTGCAAAACGTGCAAAACGGGCAAGGCTTGCAAGGCCCGCAAAATGCACAAGGTGCACAAAACCAGCAAAACCCCCAGATGCCACAAAACATGCAAGATTTGGGTGCGCTTTTTGCGCGTGCTATGCAAGAGGCTCACGCACATACCATAAGTGCGCATGAGCGCATCACTTACAAAGATTTAGTTGGTTATGATGACGTCATCAAAACCATGCACACTTACGGCATTGGGTTGCAACATGACTCTGAGTTTGAAGAGCTCATAGATTTGCTTAACGCGCGGCATGGACTCGATACGATGCCAGTGGCTGATACGCTTTTATTTTGCTCGCCCGAGCGCGAAGACGCAGACCATTTTATGGCAGCAACACTTGGCGAGCTCAATTTGCCTGCCATACGTATGCATATGGAAGAAAATATGCAGGGTCTGCCGGTGTTGTGTGTCATGGTGCAAGCTGATAATCCACCTAAGCTCAATGCCGCACATGATGAATTTACAGGCGCTGGCGTGCTTATGCTCGAAGACCTCGATATGTGGTTATCTCCTACTATGGAGACAAGCGATGACTTCGGTGGCTTTATCATGGCTCAGCTTACTCGCGGTGCTCGTGAGGCAATAAATCTCATCCATTCGGCAGTGGAAAATCCCGAAGTATACGTGTTGGCTTCGGCGACGAGCGCAGAGGACATAGACCCGTTTTTCCTTGATTTGCTTTCACCTTTTTCGGTGGTAGAGATAGGTGTACCCACGCCCGAAGACCGCGTGGCGATATGGATGGATATAGCGCGCGAGCATCCGTCTTTGCGTGCGATTAACCGCAGCGACCTCGTGCGTTATTCTGCGGGGATACCGCGCTTTGACATATACATGGCAGCGCGCGAAGCAATAGATCAGTCCTACAAACAAGGTCTTGCGCAGCGCAAATATATACCGGTCACACGTGAAAATATCTTTGAGAAACTGGCTGCCTACCAGCCGACAGATTCAGACGAATATCACGCTCTCGAAGAGGCGGTTATTAGGGACTTTCGCGCAAGTCTCGATAATATCGACGACTTGCTTGATTAAAGGAGTGCTCGAGCTTTGGCAAAAGCAAAAGCAAAAGCAAACGTACAAGCAAAAGCGCAAGCAACAACAAAAGCAAAAGCGCAAGCAAAAGCGCAATCGCACCCTGATCTCGCGTCTGTGTCTGGCACACTCACATGGCCTGCATAT
>CAYNWQ010000075.1:2426-6897 GCA_964400955.1 uncultured Gordonibacter sp.
GCAATCGCACCCTGATCTCGCGTCTGTGTCTGGCACACTCACATGGCCTGCATATTTGATGTCCCTAGATGAGTTTTTAGATACGGTCCGCGCTGCGGGCCGTACCTATTGGCGGGATTTGCCTTGGCGAAATATCGATGACGCTTATGCGGTGCTTGTCTCTGAGATAATGTTACAGCAAACACAAGTGGCGCGCGTTTTGCGCTATTGGGAGCGCTTCATCAACGCTTTTCCTACGCTTGATGCACTCGCTGCAGCGACTAATGCTGACGTGCTTGAGATGTGGCAGGGGCTTGGCTACAATCGGCGTGCCCTTGCGCTTAAACGCACAGCAGATGTATGCGCAGCTGAAAATGGAGGATGCTTACCAAAGACAGTGGAGGAGCTGCTGCGTTTGCCGGGTATAGGGCCAGCAACGGCTGCGGGGGTAGTTGCTTTTGCTTATAACGCACCAGCTACCTATCTTGAAACCAATGTGCGCACGGTGTTTCTGCACTGCCTTTTTCCTGAGCGAGATAAAGTGAGCGACAAAGAAATCATGCCGCTTGTCGAGCTTTCTTGTCCTGCTGACAACCCACGCGCATGGTATTATGCGCTACTTGATTACGGGGCGCACCTTAAAAGCATCCTGCCTAATCCTGCGCGTCGCAGCGCACATCATGTAAAGCAAAGCACTTTTGAAGGCTCGCGTAGGCAAAAGCGTGCCGAGCTTGTGCGCATCGTGCTCGGCTCGGGCACTCTCTCAACTGATGCCGCCTTTTGTGGGCTCAATGAGCTCGAGGCGTGCGCAGGGCGTGAGTGCGTCGAACGGGAGGTATTTGACTCTTTGGTGTGTGACCTTGCAAAAGAGGGTTTTTTTACCCTGGAAAATGATGAAATACTTTTAGTTTAGTGAGCGCGCGTGCCTTTTATAATGGTAGTGCTAAACTCGCGTGTTATGTCGCTAAACCCATGGAGGATTTGAGTGTTAGAGCTAAAAAATAAGAGCGTGAGATTTGGGGCGGTGTCTGGGCGAGGCTTCGCTTTTGATGCGGCGCCTGCGCGAGGCTTCGCATTTGCGGCGAGCATTGCGTGCGTGGCGAGTATTGCGCTTGCGGCAGGCGTCGCGTTTGCTTTCATGTCACTTTTCGTCGGCACGCCAGCAGCTTTTGCGAGTGAAGATAGTATCACGAGCGAGCCGGGCGAGATTTTGGTGCTCAGCACACCTCTTACAAATGCAAACATGCGGGAAGTGTCGCCTTTGAGCTCCTACGGGGTTGCTTACACCGAAGAAATTGACGTGGATTTACCACAAGAACAGACGCTTACCCTTGTAGTATTAGAAGACGATGCTTGTACCGATGAAGTTATTAATCGTCTCAATGCGCAGCCGGGAGTGGTATATGCGCAAAGAAATTATACGTACTACCTCATCGATGACGTGGCAGACGATGCGGCGGATGGCGTGAGCCTTCGGGGCATTGTAGGTACCCAAGATATTCTCACAGCATCGGCTGCTACCAACGATCCTTATCTTTCAAAGCAGTGGTATCTTGACGCGTGGGGTACAGACACAGGCTATGGCGCAAATGTCTATGAGGCCTGGGAAAAAGTGCAAGCGCTAACTTCTAAGACCTCGCAAAGTGCAAGCGTGACGGTTGCTGTGCTTGATACGGGTGTTTTGTCTACCCATGAGGACTTGAGTGCTAATATCGACCTTGCTCATGCAAAAGACATATACAACAATAAAGCGTCGGGTACCATTAGTGACTCAAATGGACACGGCACACATGTGTGCGGCATCGTGTCTGCGACGGCTAACAATGGTGTGGGCATAGCGGGTGTGTCTTACAACGCGTGCGTATTACCCCTTGATATTTTCAATGACAGTACGGGGAAAACCAATACCGGTGTCGTGGTTAAAGCCTATTCCTATTTGCAGTCTCTTATGACAAGTGGTGAGCTCTCTGACTTGCATGTTATCAATCTGAGTCTTGGGGGATATAGTGCAGAAAGCGACGATGATATTGCCCTGCATAATATGATTACGACATTTCGTTCGGATTACAACGTGCTTACGGTATGCGCCGGAGGCAATGGTAATACCGCCCACACATCTCCTCGCACTGACCGTATTTTACCGGGCGACTATGATGAGTGCCTCTGTGTGACAGCGCTTACAAAGACAGGCGGCAACGTAGTGTATTCTGACTATAATGAGTGGAAAGACATTAGCGCTCCGGGTTTGAGTATTTATTCGACGAACAACACAGCAAGCGTTCCTTACAGATACATGAGTGGTACTTCTATGGCAACGCCTATTGTATCTGCAGTGGCGGCCCTTTTGTGGGTGGTTAACCCGAACCTGAGTGTTGATGAGGCGGTGTGTGCTTTAACTACGACCACGCACGCTGTTACGCAAGATAGCAACTATCACGCCACCTCGGGCAGCAAAGGCGCGATTGATGCGGCAGCAGCGGTGCAATATGTCCTCGATAATACTTCTCGCATTGACGCGAGTGTCATGCGCGTCGCAGGGCAAACTGCACGCGACACTTCAGCACGCATTGCTGCCACCGCTTGGACCGAGGGAGAAACAAGCGAGTGGGCGATACTTGCTCGCGACGACGACTTTGCTGATGCGATGTCGTCAACCGGTCTTGCGGGTGCACTTGATGCACCCATTGTGCTCACCGAACGAGATAGGCTTTCCGATGTCGCAAAAGACACGCTCATAAATTTAGGGGTAAAGCGGGTCTACATAATAGGTGGCGAAGGCGCTATGCCGGGCGACTTTGAAAACGAACTCGCCGCTCTTGGTATCACGTCTGAGCGTATCTCGGGGCAAAACCGCTATGACACTTCTGTTGAATGCGCAGAAAAGATAGCTGAATATGGCGGGAGCGAGTATGCAGTGGTGGCCGTATCGCAAAAATTCCAAGATGCTTTATCTATGAGCTCGTTTGCTTACAAATATCACGCACCTATCCTTTTGCAGACTTTTGGCGACACAGCAGATGAGCGCGGCCTGACCGAGGAAGCGCAGAGCTTACTTGCCGGTAGTGGAGCATTTGTGCGTGCGCAGGTCTTTGTAGCGGGAGGTACGGCAGCGGTGTCGGACGCTTCGATGACGTTTCTCGGGCGCGACTATGTGCGCATGTGGGGGGACAATGGCTATGAGACTTCGCTTGCTATCGCAAATGAAATGGTTGCACGGGGCTTGCTTTCTGCTGACACGGTGTGTGTAGCAACAGGAGCAAAAGATGCGCGCGGGCGCGATGCGCTGTCGGGTGCAGCGCTTGCGGGGCGCGCCGGGGGAGTAATGCTTCTTGTGAGCGCGCAGCCTGACATGGAAACCGAAAACTACGTTACGATTGATGGATTTATCGCTGAGCATAAAGATGAGATCTCTACTGCTTATGTGCTCGGCGGTACAACGGTCATGCCCGAGGTAAACACCGTTGCTAAGATAAAAGCTGCTCTGTCTTATAAGCCATAGTGCGACGGCGGCCTGCGCTTAAGCGTAACGACAATTATAGGTGATAATACTACGCCGAGAATTGTAGGTAGCTCAAAGCTTCATGTAAATGCGCAGGGCTCTTTCAGGTCGTTTGTGCCGCTATCACCGGCCGTTTACTGATAATTTTTCGTTTGTTAACGTATGTGTAATAGTATGCACCCTATAATCTAGCCACTTTAGCGTGCAATAGTATCCCACGTCCGCTGCATAAAAAGGATGCGCGCTGTGTAAGTTAGTGTGCATACGTGTAAGCCTGTAGTGTGGCAAAGAGTACAAAGAAGAGAGGGAAGTGAGATGGATATCGTAGAAGTAATCAATAATATTGATGCCTTTGTGTGGGGACCTCCTATGATTGCACTCCTTTTAGGATCGCATCTTTTTCTCACCATTCGCACTGGCTTCATACAGCGAAAGTTGCCAAAAGCTATCAAGCTTTCGGTTACAAAAGACCCCGACGCAGAAGGAGACATCAGTCAGTTTGGAGCTTTGTGTACGGCTCTTTCTGCAACCATTGGTACCGGTAACATCGTAGGTGTGGCGACCGCTATTATGTCGGGTGGCCCGGGTGCGGTGCTTTGGATGTGGCTTACGGGTGTGTTTGGTATTGCGACCAAATACTCTGAAACGTATGCTTCAGTCAAGTATCGCGTTAAAGACCATGAGGGCAAAATGCTCGGCGGCCCGATGTATGCTTGGAAACGTGCATTTGAAAAAGGTGGTAAAGTACCGTGGTGGGCAACGCTAGGCGCTGGCGCCTTTGCGCTTTTTGCGGCAATTGCCTCTTTTGGTATTGGCTCAGCGGTGCAGTCGAGCTCTATGACCGGCGTCATTACTTCTAATTTTCCCGGTATTCCTAACTGGGGTATCGGTTTAGCTATCGTTATCATGGTGTCGGTAGTTATCTTTGGTGGCGTAAAAGTTATCAGTAGCGTGTGCGAGAAACTCGTGCCTTTTATGGCTATCGCTTATGCG
>CAYNWQ010000076.1:0-6882 GCA_964400955.1 uncultured Gordonibacter sp.
CGTAGGTATGTTGGCTGGTGCGAGTGTGACTAACGTAGCAAACAACGCTTCCGTAAAGTCCACTAACTCAACAGCAGGAGGCATTGTGGCTGTCGTGGAAGCAAATGGCGATGTCGCTGCTACTATCACAGCTTCCAAAAACTCTGGTTCTGTATATGACTCCAGCAATACAGCTTGTGGTGGTATAGCGGGTAGCGTGGCCGATAAGGCTGAAATCAATGCCTGCTACAACACTGGCGAAGTGACTTCTACAACATCCTATAGCTCTACCCGTCTTTATACAGGTGGTATAGCGGGTTCGCTTGAGGCTGGCAGTAAGTTATCTAATTGCTACAGCACCGGTGTGGTCAATGCTTACAATGCTTGTGCTGGTGGTTTGATTGGTCTTGGTGCATCCTCTGATATAAGCAATTGCTACTATGCATCAAGTGGCTATCCGACTGACGTAACAGGTATTAAATGCAATCTTATTTCTGATATGCAAAAGTCAGACTTTGTAGCTAGGATTAATGGCGCCGAGTCGGGCTACTATGTATACAATCCTGAGAGTACTCCTGCTCTGTACTGGGAGACACCTCATTATCTCTACGATAATGATGTGACGGTATCTGACAGCGTGTCATATACCGGTGCGGCAGTTGAGCCTGAGGTAAGCGTCACCTTTGCTCAAGGCGATACGGTTGCTACCCTTGTGCGTGATGTTGACTACACCGTTACTTGCTCAGATAACGTTATGCCGGGCACCGCTACGGTAGTTATCGAGGGCATAGGTGACTATCGCGGCACCATCACTAAGACTTTCAAGGTGACAAAAGCACAAATATCTGTGACAGCTCAAAATACAGTGAAGCGTATGGGCACGTCTGACCCAGAGCTTAGCTATGAAGTAAGCGGTAACGCCGAAGGCGACGAGGTGCGCTATGTTGCACTTAACCGCAGCGCAGGTGAGACAGCAGGTACGTATCAGATTATCGCTTCGGGTGGTATCGTGGTACGTGGCAACATGATTGTGACCGACGCCTACGACTTCTCTTATACGCCTGCAACGTTTGAGATTACCGATGGTGCAGCGCTTGAGGAAGCCATAAAAGCTGCGACAGCTGCTAAGGGAAATGTAAAGGTATCTGTCGATGGTAGTGACGTATTGCCTGCTGACACTTGGGTTACCCAAGCTCAGTTTGATGCACTCAATGCGGCTATAAGCTCAGCTCAGGCTACCTTTGACGACGCGCAGGCCACGCAGGCTGCCATCAATGCACAAGTTACAAGTGTAAAGCAAGCTCAGAGCGCTTTTGAGGCTGCTGGGGCTGCAGGCACCAAAGCAACTGATGCGGCATGGAGTCGTCTTGCTGGTGACTCACGTTTCGACACGATGGCTTCTATCTCAAGTACAGGATTTGAAGTAGCTTCTACGGTGCTCGTAGCAAGTGGTGAAAACTTCCCTGATGCTTTGGCGGCAACTGCTTTGGCCGGTTACTACAAGGCACCTATCATCTTGACTTCGGCGGCTGAGCTTTCTAGCCAAGCGGCTGCTGAGATTGAACGCCTTGGTGCTACAAAGGCTATCCTCGTTGGCGGCACCGCATCGCTTTCTGAGTCGGTTGCAAATGCACTTACGAGCAAAAATATCACCGTCGAGCGTATCTCGGGCACTTCTCGTGTAGAGACAGCGCTTGAAGTATACAAGAGTGGCGCGAAAGTGGGCGCATGGGGCAAGACTGCCATCGTGACCACGGGTCAAAACTTTGCTGACGCGCTTTCTATCTCTTCGTTCTCTTATGCAAAGGCAGCTCCGGTATTCCTCGCGAGTGACGGCGTGATAACCGATGAGGTAGCTAAGGCAATACGTGAGGGTGGCTTTGAGCGTGTGATCATAGTTGGCGGCACTGCTGCTGTAAGCGATAGCGTCAAAGGCCAGATAGGTGGCTCTATCACCTTTGAGCGTCTCGCGGGCGACAACCGTTACGAGACCTCATCAAAGATTGCTCAGTTCTGCCTCGATGAAGGCATGAGTGCAAATGGTATAGCAATTGCTTATGGTGGCAATTTCCCTGACGCGCTCGCTGGTGGTGCACTGTGTGGTTCTACAAACAGCATCATCATGCTCGTTGATGAGGAAAACACCAACTATGCAACGTCGATGCTTTCTACCTATAAGTGGGATATCCATAAGGCCTACGTATTAGGTGGTACAGCTTCAGTATCGAGCAATTTGATGGACGATTTTGAGGCGGCTTGCAAATAGCGCGAGTGCATCATGTACGCACGTGCCTGATAGCTCACTTTAAGCTAGCAAGCTAATGATTGAAGCCGGGATGCGCCCTAGAGGGGTGCATCCCGGTCTGTGCATGACAAGACCTAATTCAAACCAGAGCCGACACGTGTTATTTTGCGTTTAGCGCAACGTTTGTTGGTGAGCGTAATGCTCGTTGATGAGAATGACAGCGCTCGACTAACGCAGTGTTACTCGACTAACGCAAAAGTGGTCGGTTCCGGTTTGGCTTAAGTTTTTTAAGACAAAAGAGGAGAGTAGGCTTTATGAAGACGAAAACGAAGAGGAAAAGCAAGTTGTCATTGCGCCAAGCAATTTCGATAGTCTGTGCTCTATCGTTAGTAGTGACACTTGTGCCTACGAGCAGTTTGCAAGCAATCGCCGAAGAGGCATCTGCGGCAGGTGGGGCACTTGCGTACAGCGCGCAGGGCATAAGCGCAGATGCTGGAGCGGGTGGTGAGTCGGCAACGCAAGACGCTCAGTCGACAGAAGTAGCGTCTATCTCGCAAGCACTCTCAAATGCGCAAGCAGAATCAACCTCTGAGCATACGCACGTCTGGGACGCAGGTAGTGTCCAAAAAGCAGCGACTTGCGGGGCAAGCGGCGAGATGCTTTATACGTGCACAGTAGAAGGCTGCGGCGCTACGCGCACTGAAAAGATAGAGGCAACTGGTGCACATACTTTTAGTAATGGCGTGTGCAGCGTGTGCGGCGCTTCTGAGCTTAACTATACGGTCAACGTGGATGGTACTCTCACCATCACGGGTTCAAAGACTGCGCTTACAGGTGCGCTCACTATACCCGCCTCTATCGATGGCAAAAAAGTGAGCGCTATCGGCGAGGGTGCTTTTAGGCGCAGCTCTATTACGTCAGTCACCGTGCCTGAGGGTGTAACTTCGATTGGTAAGCAAGCTTTCTATGCGTGTTTGTCTCTTTCAAAGATATATCTGCCTGAGAGCCTCACCTCTATAGGTGAGCAGGCGTTTTACTCAAACCTCGCGCTTTGCGATATTGCGCTTCCATCGAGTGTCCTAACTTGGGGCAAAGGCGCATTTGATGCGTGTGCCTCCCTTGAGAGTGCCTCGTTTGCCGATGGTGCGACCTGTACGGGTGAAGAGATGTTTTCAGGCTGTGGTAGGTTGGCAAAGGTGAGTCTGCCTAACAGCTTAAAAGTCATCGCAAAAGCTACGTTTCTTAATTGCACTTCGTTAAAGTCTCTCGATATTCCAACCTCGCTTGAAGAAGTGGGCGAGGAAGCATTTTTTGGGTGTAACGACCTTGACGACCTTGTTTTTCCTGCGACACTTAAGACGGTGGGTGACCGTGCTTTCTATAAGATAGCGGAGCGCGGTAATATACTTTTTGAAGGAGACGCGCCGACGTTTTCTGCGGCGGCTTTCGAAAAGCTGTGGGCGACGGTGACGTATTCGCTTGAGCGCACAGGCTGGAACGAGGCTTCCACTAAAAAGACAGGCGGTTGGTTTGGTTCTTATGACATCACTTGGGCAACACTAGATCATATATGCGTGTGGGACGCAGGCACGACAGAGACTGAAGCCACCTGCACTCAGGCGGGTACGATGCTCTATACGTGCACGCATGAGGGTTGCACCAAGACAAAAAAGACTACCATCCCTGCTCTCGGACACAACATTGTGGACGGCACTTGCACGCGCTGTGGTATCACCTATTTGCAGTATGAGGCAAAAGACGGCGCTATCACTATAACGGGGCTTTCGAGCGGAGTAACGGGTGCAATAGCTATCCCGAGTGAGATAGACGGCCTGCCGGTAACCGCTATCAAGGGAGGTGCTTTTAAAAACAGCACCGGCATAACGAGTGTGTCTATACCTGCATCAGTGACCTTTATTGGTGTGGCGGCTTTTCAGGGATGCAAAAACTTAACCGAAGTTACTTTGGCTGATGGCCTGACGGTACTCGGTAACTATATGTTTCAAAACTGTACCTCGCTTAAAAGTATAATCATACCCTCGAGCGTTACGAGTGTGGGTATGTCAGTATTTCTCAACTGCTCGTCGTTAGAGACGGTAGATTTTCAACCTGGCGTTACTTGCATTGGTGACATCATGTTTCAAAACTGCACCTCGCTTTCAACGGTGCATATCCCGGCTTCGGTGACATCGGTGGGACGCGCTGCTTTTAAAGGCTGCACTTCTTTGGCTTCAGTCAAACTTGACGAGGGCTTGAGTGTGCTCGGTGAGAGCATGTTTGAAGGGTGCACCGGTCTTGCAGAGGTGACGTTGCCTGCAACGCTTTTGACGGTTGGTAAAAGTGCATTCCAGGGTTGTACGGGTTTGACGAGTGTGACCATCCCAAGTGGTGCAACGGTGCTTGGTGAGAGCATGTTTGAAGGCTGCACTGGCCTAACTACGCTATCTGTGCCGACATCTCTTACTACGATAGGTGCATCTTCTTTTAAGGGTTGTACGGCACTTGCTACCATCGATTTGCCTCAGGGTCTAGGGGTGCTCGGTGAGAGCATGTTTGAGGGGTGCACGTCGATTGCAAACCTGAGTATACCGGCTTCTATTGAACAGTTCGGTAGTGCGGCTTTTAAAGACTGCACTGCGCTGAAAAAGCTCACGCTTGCCGAAGGTTTAACCGCTATTGGTGACTATGCTTTTTCGGGTTGTGAGCTTTTACCTAATGTCGATGAATTGCTGCCTGCGAGCATAGAGCGCATTGGCGCTTATGCGTTTTACAAAACAATGGGTCTCTCTTCGGCGTCGAGCAAACATGCCTTTCAGTGGCCAAAGAACTTAAAATCTGTAGGTGACTATGCATTTGCAAACACCTGGTATTTTTCTTCAATCGAGATACCAGTAGCGGTCGAATTTGGCAAAGGTGTTTTCTCGGGTGTGTATTACTTGGAAAATGTTACGTTAGACGAGGGCGTGACAAGTGTTTTCGACCGCATGTTTGCTAATTGCCAAAACCTGACCTCAGTCAAATACTGTTCTACGCTTAAAAAGATAGGTGAAGGCGCATTTTCTTCTACACCACTGCCTTCGCTTACGCTACCTGAAGGCGTAACTGATATTGGAGCAAGCGCGTTTTTGAACTGCACATCACTAAAGACGGTGAAACTGCCGCAAAGCATGAGCACAGTAGGTGACGAAGCTTTTAAAAATGCAGGTGTGACCGAAGTTGACCTAGGTGGCACAATAACGCTTGGTAAAGGCGTGTTTATGTACTGCGATGAAGAGCAGTTCAGTGAAATAGTTTTGCCTGATAGCGTGATTTCAGTGGGAGAAGATCTCTTTTATGAATGTACCAATCTCAATAAGGTGCAGCTTTCTGCAAACTTACAGGCTCTGCCTGATGGTATGTTTACCAACTGTTGGATGCTGAGCAGCCTGACTATACCGGCGTCCGTAAAGACGGTGGATATTCGGTTTGTGGGTGGCAGGATGGATGCGCTCTCAGAGATACGCTATACGGGCGATATGCCCACGTTTACGAGGGGTGTAGGTGGTAGCACCGATGCTAATCCCTCACGCATTAACTATTACCCTTCAAATAACACTACTTGGGTAGGCGTAGAAGGATACACAAATTGGGTGGGATACGATCATATCCATCAGTGGGAAGTTCAGACGGTTATCAAAGAGCCTACTTGTACAGCAGCAGGTAAAGGCACCTATCACTGTCTTGTCGAGGGTTGTACTGAGACGAAAGATGACATGATATTAGCCCTCGGTCATGACTACGACGAAGAGGGTTATTGCACACGTTGCGGTGAGCACTACTTGCTGTATTCTACCTTGCCTGACGGCAATCTCTGCATCAATGGCATCTCTGCCTACTATGAGGGTGCTGTTACTATCCCTGAGACTATCGGCGCAAACAAAGTGACTGCCATCAGCGATTACGCTTTTGCGTCAAATGAAAAAATCACGTCGGTAACCATAGTGCCTGCGCTCAAAAACCTTGGCGAAGGCATCTTCAAAAATTGTACCGCGCTAGAGTCGGTGACGCTCGCTGATGGTATGACAGCTACAACTAAGAGTATGTTTGAGGGCTGCACAGCGCTTACAAGCGTGCATTTACCTGCACAGCTCGAAGAGATGGGAGCTTTGTGTTTTAAAGGCTGCACGTCGCTAGAGACCATCGCGATACCTGCAACGCTTAAACGCTGTGTCGAGCTCACCAAGGTGGTAGGGCAACAGACCCAACACGATGACTCCGGTGCTTTTCAGGGTTGCACAGCGTTGAAAAATGTGACTTTGCCAGAGGGTTTAACGTATCTCGGCTACGACATGTTTAAAGGCTGCACGGCGCTCGAGTCGATAAAGCTTCCCTCTACGCTAACAAGCGTTTGCTCAAAGGTCTTTTCGGGCTGCACGGGATTGACGAATGTAGACATGAGTGCAGGTCCAAAGGCGCTTGGCGACTATATGTTTTACAAATGCACTTCACTGAAAAAGGTCGAAGTGCCCGATAGCATAGTTACGTTTGGTAAAGGCGTTTTTTACGGGTCGGGTGTGAGCGATGTAAAACTGCCCTCAAATATAAAAGAGCTGCCTGAAGAAACGTTTGCTTATTGCGAGTCTCTTACCGACTACACCTTGCGTGAGGGATTTGAAACG